>NZ_JAUBUB010000017.1:0-75951 GCF_036705265.1 Microcoleus sp. B4-C2 | reverse complement strand
TGCCCGTTCCACAAAATATTGAAACTCTCGTGGAACAGGCATCTTGCCTGTTCAATTTTTCTGTTTTAGCAACGGGCAAGATGCCCGTTCCACAAAATATTGAAACTCTCGTGGAACAGGCATCTTGCCTGTTCAATTTTTCTGTTTTAGCAACGGGCGAGATGCCCGTTCCACAAAACATTGAAAATCTAGTGGAACAGATATCTTGCCTGCTATGGAGAATCAACCCAGCCAAAAACATTACACTTTTCCCGTGCGAAAAACTCTACCAATTACCTCTTCAATTGGCGGATCGGTAACAGTCAAATCTATCACTTCTAACTCCGCCAAAATCTTCGCCACGCTCACCGTCAGCTCTTCCCTTTTCACCAAAAATCGCACCGATTGTCCCTCAATAGATTCTACCTCCCCGTAAGCAAAAGCACTATCTTTTGCCAGCGGCTTAGCTAATTTTACCTGAACTTCCCGATAAGGTGCAAACCTGTCGAGCAATCCGTCCAAACTGCCATCATAAACTAATTGACCTTCATGGATTAACAAAACGCGCTTGCACAAAGCAGTAATGTCAGCCATGTAATGACTCGTCAACAGCACCGTTGCTTGATAGCGCTCGTTATATTCTCGCAGAAATTGCCTGACGCTAAACTGTGCGTTTATATCCAAACCTAAAGTCGGTTCATCTAAAAATAATACCTCCGGCTGGTGCAGCAGCGCCGCCATCAATTCAGCTTTCATGCGTTCGCCTAAAGAAAGCTTTCGTACTGGCTGATTTAACTTGCCTTCTAGTGACAGCATCTCTGTTAATTCTCCGACTCGCCGCCGATAATCTGTATCGGGAATGCCGTAGACAGCGGCATTGATTCGCAGAGAGTCAAGCACAGGTAAATCCCAAATTAACTGCTGTTTCTGCCCCATCACTAAGGTGATTTTTTGCAGAAAATCGGCTTCGCGACGGAAAGGAGTACGATCGCACACACTCACCGTACCCGCAGACGGATAAATCAAACCCGTCAGCATTTTCAGCGTAGTAGTTTTGCCCGCACCGTTAGCGCCGAGAAACCCCACGAATTCCCCCGGTTCAATACTGAAAGAGACGCCCTCAACTGCTTTGATATTGCGGTAAGTGCGACTAAAAAAGTGTCGCACTGTTCCTTTAAGTCCCGGTTCTTTAATCGCTACTGGATAAACTTTGCTCAAGTCTTCAACTAAGATAATTGGCATCGGCTCAAATTTTAACTTTTATTTTAATCTAGGGTATTTCCATCAGGCTTGTGCCAAGATGGAGCGATCAAGCTATCTAGTAGGGTGCGCCAGCCATTGCTCGATCGCGAGTCAGGAAGTAACTGTGTTCTGGCGCACCCTAATAAACTGTAGAATATTGCAAAATATCCATAATCACATCGCACAAAGTTTACAACTATGGTACTCACCCCAGATAATTCAGGCATCTCTCGTTTGGTAGGAGACAATTCTCCTGAAAATATTACACTTGCACCAGGACAACTTGCTAGTTTTCCTGGGGGACTTTGGATGGTGGGCGGCAATGATACTGTCAGGGGATCGTCAGATGCAGAACGGATTTTCGGCAACGATGGTAAAGACAGTCTGTTAGGCGGTGTCGGCAATGATTCTATTTACGCCGGCAAAGATGATGACGATGTTTTGGGAGAAACTGGCGACGATTTCTTGACAGGAGATAGAAATAGCGATTTCCTTGATGGGGGTGCGGGAAATGATTTGTTGCGCGGAGGACAAGGTGTTGATTTGTTAGTGGGCGGAGACGGTAATGATACTTTAATTGGCGACAGAGATGTGGATATTTACCAAGGTGGTGCAGGGAATGATGTATTTGTTTTTCGAGTCGATCAAGCGGGAATCCGAGTATTTGGAATTGAAGTTCCAGACGCGGTAATTGTGGATTTTGATAAGTCTAACGATTCGATTGGAATTAGTGTGGAATTTACCAGCAGCAATATCTCTTTGGAACAGGTAAGTTATAGCTTAAACGATCCGAGACTGCTGCTGATCAATCCTGCAACTATCGCGGGGGGAACGAGTTTGTTAGCCAAGGGTGGCATCTCCCAGCGAAGTCTAGATCCCGATGGCAACGGCCGTGTGGAAGCTACTAATATTAGATTCGGTGTTACTAATGCTTTGTTGGGTACTGTGTTGAATGTGACCCCAGCCGATTTAAACGATCGTTTTATTAATGCTAATTCTTTGCTTTAATTCGTTGCTTATATATCTCTAGTAGGGTGCGACCGGGCGCACCTTACCCATTACCCATTATCTAACTCATCGTCAAAACTGCGCGATAGCGCACTTGATTGTCCCGGACTTTCTGCATTGCTTCATTCGCTTGTGCGATCGCAAAAACTTCGACAATTGGCTCAATCTCAAACTTCTCTGCAATTGCCAGCATTTCATTAATCATAGCGCGACCGCCGATGAGAGAACTCACAATTCGGCGTTGCTTTACCAGCAGCGAAAATAACGGAATGCTCAAAGGTTCGTCGGGAACTCCCACAAAAGCAAGCGCACCGTTAGAATCGAGAAAATCAATGTACGGAACCCAATCTAAAGAAGCAGGAACAGTGCTCAACAAAATATCTAATTTGCTGCTGGGGGCTTGAGGAACTTCGCCTTTTCCTACTACAATAGCTTCGTCCGCCCCCATTTTATGTGCAAATTCTGCCTTATCTTGGGAAGTAGTAAAAACTGTAACTCGGTTGCCTAATTTTTTGGCAAATTGCACCGCCATGTGTCCCAAACCGCCGATGCCAAGAATGCCAATTTCTTGCCCAGAACTCATCCCCGCATTTCGCAAACCGGCGTAAACCGTAATTCCGCCGCACAACAGCGGCCCCGCTACGTTGGAATCGATGCCTTTGGGAATAGGAAAAGCAAAGCGGGAATCTACCATCAAATAATCGGCAAAACCGCCCGGCCCTGTAACAATTAATCCCTGGTTTTCATCGCAGAGATTTTCGTTACCGCGCAAGCAGTCGTGGCACTGCAAACAAGACGACCTTTGCCAACCGACACCAACGCGATCGCCCACTTTTAAATGAGTCACTTGCGGCCCTATTTCTGCCACTTCTCCGATAACTTCGTGGCCCGGAACGAGGGGATATTTTGATTGACCCCAGTCATTGTCAATCATGTGCAAGTCAGAGTGACAAATGCCGCAGGCTAAAACTTTGATAATACATTCATGTACTTTTGGAGGTTCGACATCGAATTTGTATTCTTCAAGCAATCCGCCTGTTTTTGTAACTGCAAGTGCTTTGATTTGCATGGTGTATTTCCTGGTTTGTTTGCCATTATAGTGCTCGATCGACTTTCACAGTCTCTTTCTTTAGTTGTATATATTCAGGTGAACATACCCCTAGAAATGATGCGCGTTACTAATAATTTGTCTGGTGCTTGTGGCGCACCTTACCAATTAGCAATTACCAATTATAGCAATCCTCGCATCAGTTGTAAAAATATTTAGGGGTAGTGCTAATAGTGCCTACCCCAGCCTGCATCGGGGCAACCACGGGGGGGTTGCCCCTACAAGAATTACACAAATCATTTAGGATTGCTATAGCAATTACCAATTAGTCTCACAGCTTGCCATTTCCCATTGCCCACTGCATCAAACCGGGAAATAACCGATAAGCTTCCGATGCCAAAAAAGCAGGGCCGACGGTAACTTCTGCACGCTGATTTTTCACAGCATCCCAGATAGCTTTAGCAATATCTTCTGGCTGAGTTGCCCACTCAGATTTCAGCATTTTGCTCATTTGCTGGCGGCGCGATTCGACTGCGGGTTCGTCTCGATCGCGAAATTGAGCTCTTTCTAAAAAATCGCTGTTAATCAAGCCCGGATGCACGGCGCAAACGTGAATACCTTGAGGCGCTAATTCCAATCGCAAAGTTTCTGTTAAACCTGTTACTGCATATTTGCTGGCACAATAAGCAGTCATTTGAGGCAAAGGCATTTTGCCACCAATTGAACCAACATTGACGATTGTCCCGGTTTTTCGTTCCAAAAAATGTGGCAACATTTCTTGAATTGTGTTAACGCATCCCCAAAAATTGGTATTCATTAATTGCTGCCAGTCTTCGGAGGTAGTGTGCTCGATCGCCCCCGTCAGACAAATGCCAGCATTGTTAACTAAAACATCGATGTTGCCGCAGGTATCTAGGGCTTTTTGGACGATCGCCCGCACTTGATGAATGTCGCCAACATCCCCCGGAATAGCTACAGCGGAAGTGCCTTCTCGCTGCACTTGAGCCGCTGCTGCTGCCAATCTCTCTGGCTGGCGAGCTACCATAACTACATCGTAACCTTTACTTGCAAATAAAATTGCTGTTGCTTTGCCGCTTCCTTGAGAAGCGCCTGTAATCAAAACTGTAGGAGCCATAGATAGTTATAAATTGTAAGTGGAGAAATCGTTTCCGGCTGTATTGAAACTATAACAGAGGTAATCTAATTTTAGGCACGCTCTACATTAATATTTCTTGAGTATAGCAATTTTCTGTGATTTGCGATGAGGCTTTTTTTAAACTCACATCTTGCACCATTCTCAAGAACGGGCAAGATGCCCGTTCCACCAAAGATAAATTTTCTTGTGGAACAGGCATCTTGCCTGTTCATAAAAGCCTTATTGAGAATGGTGCAACATCTCAGTTTTAACGAACCGCGAAGGCGCGTTAGGCGAAGCCGCGCGTAAGCGCTAGGAAGGGAAGGAAGAGAGAAGAGGAGAGGAGAAGAAGAGAATAGAAATTATTCATAATTTGTGCGAAAATTGCTTTGTAAATTTTCCTAATGCCCAATGCCCAATGCCCAATGCCCAATGCCCAATGCCTAAAAAATGAATCTTCCGAAACAAACGCCTAATTGGTCGATCGCCCTAGTGTTAATTATCGGCGTTTTAGCCGTCTCAACTTCATCAATCTTAATTCGGCTGGCTAACTTTTCAGCAGGGGCGGGCGGTTTGGGTTTCAGTCTGGTGCTCGCGGCCTCTCGTCTGACTTTATCTGCTTTAATTCTGCTTCCGGCTTGGCGGAAAATTCAGTGGAACACCCTGCAACCGGGAGCTCGGCGCTATGCTGCTACTGCGGGTTTGTGTCTCGCCCTGCATTTTGCTCTCTGGATTACCTCACTTTCTTATACTTCGATCGCCGCCTCGACAGCCCTTGTCACCACTAATCCTGTCTGGGTAGCGCTTTTGTCCCGCTTCTGGTTCGGCGAAAAACTCAGCAAAATGTCGATCGCTGGCATTACTATAGCCCTGACTGGGGGAATGGCGATCGCTCTGGGAAGTGCGGGCGCAGCTAATGCTGGCAGCAGCCAACTGCTAGGCGATTTCCTTGCTCTGGCTGGTTCCTGGGCTGTCAGCTTGTATTTGCTGCTGGGGCGGGAAGCTCAGCGCCGGGGACTGGGAATTGGTGGCTATATCGCGATCGCCTATACTATTGCTGCGATCGTCCTGCTGCCTCTCCCCTTCGCCTTCGGCACTACTTATACTAATTACCCCGACATTGTATATTTTTATATTTTGTTAACGGCAGCTTTGCCTCAGTTAGTCGGCCACACCATTTTGAACTGGGCTGTAATGCAGATTTCCCCAACTCTGGTAACTCTTGCCATCTTGTTTGAACCGGTGGCGGCGAGTTGGTTGGGTTATTTGCTGTTTGGGGAAATGCCGGCGCCGGCGGTACTCGCAGGTGCTGCGGTGCTGTTGTTGGGTGTAGCAATCGCTACCGTCGGAGCAAAAAAAATAACACTCAACACTTAAGAGTTAACAGTTTTCGACATTGCCACTACAGTTGCCGTGAGTCAGAATAAAACAAATCAGGGCTTAAAAACAAAAATAACTCGTCAGTTAAATATCAGTTCCAAACTATCAAAGGTCTGACTAATGACTAATAATACTCGGTTGCCTTTAGGAGAATAAAATTATGCTGCCAGAACAACTACAGCGGATCATCGGCTACTTTATCGAAGAAGCCACAGAACAGATCCAAATTATCGAACCAGGCTTGCAAGATATCCAAAACACCCTGGCAGATCCCCAAAGAATACACCAGCTCATCCGAGCCTCGCACTCGATAAAAGGGGGAGCAGCTATGCTCGGATTTAGCAGCATTCAGCGCATGGCTCATCGGTTGGAGGATTATTTAAAGCTGCTGAGAGAATGTCCGATCGCCATTGATAGCAGGCTACAATCGCTCTTAACCGAAGTTTTTGATATTTTAGCCGCCCTCGTGTCCAAGGTTTCTAAGGGTTTTGGGCTCAAGCACGAAGACGCAAACCAAATGCTATCCATCGCCGAACCAGTTTTTGACGAACTCGACGCTTACCTGAGATTGCGAATTCCCACTCGCCTGACGGTGAGAGCTACTACGGACGAACATATTCACGTTTTCTCCGGTTACTGCACCTCCCTGAGCGAATTTTCCTCGACTATCGCTTCGCGCGTCGGTTTGCTCGGAGGCACTATTACCCGCCACGATCAGGATAGCCAGGGGATACGTCTTTGTATTGACATTTACCTGCCGCCTTACACCAGGATCGAAAACATCCGCCAAGCTGTCGAACTCTCCGGCGCTATTATCGGGAATGTTCAGACGCAGCGCGACTTTTCGCTGCTGGCGACTGGAGATTATCCGCTTTACCAAAGTGCGATCGAACCTCCCGCAATTTGCATCGGATGCCGCTACTATTACGGCAGAAGCGACGGGGGCTACCTGCTCAACTGCACGATCCATCCCCGCGGCCCGGAAACAGATGATTGTCGCGATCGCGAACCGGAATAACCGCTGAAAACTCAGCCCTCGGAAGCACGATTTGCCTCTCGAAAAAATCTTCGGAAACCCATATTTTCCCTGATTTTTTTCACATTACCCCCTGCCATTTTTTTTAAGTTTTTAGACAACTACATCCTTCTTCCTTCGGAAATATCCCCTAACAACTGATACCGCAACTCGAATTAATTGCATCATGCTTGCAGGATGAGCGATCGCCCAGACATTGATTGTCAGACAAGTGATTGCCATAACTAGCAAGATGTATGTCGGAGGCATTACTACCCCGATCGCGAACCAGGTAAAAACGTGAAATATCATTGCTGTAGCCCAAAGGCTGGCGACAACCACAGACGCCCAAATTTGCATTCGAGGTCGGTTTAGTCCTGTCAAAATCGCTGTCTGCAAAGTAGTCAGCAAGTTTGCCGGAACTAAAAAGGCACAGATAGCTATGCAGTAGGTATGAGAAAATTCAGTAACTGTATTGAAGTCGAGCATCAGTCTAAATGTCGGGCCTGTTGGGTATACTTAAAGAGCTTAGCGTGACTTGACTTTCATATCTTGTCACCCTTACCTTAACTTAATATTTCAGTAAGTAGGCCGCTCTGGAGACGCATTTCTCTCCCCCTTTTCTTGCAGGGAAAATTTTACCACAAATATTAAAGTTTTGGAAAATTATTAAACATACTTGAAGAATCGCAACAATTGCTATGATAATTAACATCGGGAAGCGATAGTATATAGGAGCCAAGTCGGTAAAATTTATAGAAAGCTGAGGCTGGTCTCACAGCAACAAATACTGCCGGCTGATTTTCGACTAAATCTTTTTTGATTCGCTGATGATCGGATGATTGATTATTGATTGATTCTCAGTGTCCGTCCAGGGATCGATCAGTTATGCGATCGAACAATATGAGATTATCATAGAAAAGCCACTTGGCTCTCAAATCTCAAATCATTAGAACCCTCTCGACATTTTACAGCGGAAGACAAAGAAAATGGATCTACAAATCACAATTCCCGCACTCGAAGAAGTTGACTTGACAAACTGCGACAGAGAACAGATTCACATATCGGGGCTGATTCAGCCACACGGGGTGCTACTTGTTGTACGAGAACCTGAACTAGAAATACTGCAAGTCAGTGAAAATACGCAAGATTTGTTAGGAGTAGAGCCCGAAAGTGCGATCGGTCGAAATTTGAGCTTATTCTTCAATAGAGTTCAACTCAAAAAACTCAAGCTTTGTTTGTGTAATGAAAACTTAAAAACCGTTAATCCCATTAAACTCTCTGTCATAAACAAAGGTAAATATTTAGAATTTGACTGCATCCTCCACCGAGTAGAAGAAGTATTGATGGTCGAGTTGGAATTGGCCACCAGCCCAGAAAATCTTTCAGTTTTTAGTTTTTATCATTCAGTGAGATCTACTATCAGCAAAATTCAAAGCGCCAAAAATCTCAAAGAATTATCTCAAATAACTGTAGAAGAAGTCAGAAAAATATCGGGTTTTGATAGAGTTATGGTCTATCAATTTGACCACGAAGGCAACGGCGCTGTAATCGCTGAAGACAAAGCAGAAATGCTGAGTCCTTTCTTAGGATTAAACTACCCAAGTTCAGATATTCCCAAACAAGCCCGACAACTGTATGCGTTAAATTGGCTGAGGTTAATCCCAGATATTAATTATCAACCAGTCCCCCTTGTTTCAGGAAATAATGCTCTCACGACCCAGCCGCGAGACCTGAGTTTCAGCGTATTGAGAAGCGTTTCTCCCATTCACATAGAATACCTGCAAAATATGGGCGTTGCAGCTTCGATGTCAATCTCGTTAATCAAAGACAAAAAACTGTGGGGATTGATTGCTTGCCACAACTATACACCAAAATACCTCAACTATGAATTGCGCGCCGCCTGCGAATTTATCGGGCAAGTAATGTCCTTAGAACTGCAATCAAAAGAAGGAAACGAAGACTACGACTACAAACTACACTTAAAATCCATTCAAACCAAGATTTTTGAAGACATATCCACGTCCGACAACTTGTCAGAAGTGTTAGTTAAATGTCAGCAGAATTTGCTAGAAGCAGTCAACGCCCAGGGAGCCGCCATAATATTTGGAGACAAGTGCTATCAAGTAGGGCAAACACCTCAAGGAGAAGCGCTCAAATACTTAACTCAGTGGGTGCAAGAGCATTTAAATAAAGAAATTTTTTATACAGACTCGCTCACCAAATGCTATCCAGAAGCTGAGGAATTTAAAGACACAGCCAGCGGGTGTTTGGCCATAGCAATATCTCCGACTCAGAAAATATACGTTTTGTGGTTTCGCCCGGAAGTAATTAAGACCGTAAATTGGGCGGGCAACCCCAACAAACCAGTGGAAACCGATGAAGATGGCAACCCTCGACTGTCTCCTCGGAAATCCTTCGAGCTGTGGAAAGAAAATGTGAGGTACAAATCGTTGCCTTGGAAACAATGCGAAATAGAAGCTGCATTGGAACTGAAAAAAGCAATGATTAATATAGTGCTGTGTCAAGTCGATAAACTCGAAAAATTAAATACAGCACTAGAAGCATCAGTCGCCAGAGAACGGGAAAAAACTGCTCATTTAAAAACAGCGATGTCCGAGCTGAAGCGGGCGCAGACTCAATTGGTGCAAAGCGAAAGAATGTCAAGCTTGGGACAGTTGGTGGCGGCAGTAGCTTATGAAGTCACTAACCCGATTAACTTCATCTACGGCAATCTTAGCTATGCTAATGAATACAGTCAAAAAATGATCAATTTATTGCAGCTTTACAACCAGCACTATCCGTCGCCTTCGCCAGAAATTGAAGCACAAATAGAAGCAGTAGAATTAGAGTTCATAGTTGAAGACTTACCGAAATTGCTGGGTTCAATGAAAGTAGGAGCTAACCGCATCCGCGAGATAGTTCAGTCGCTGCGAAACTTCTCTAGAATTGACGAAGCAGAGATTAAACCAGTTGACATTCACGACGGATTGGACAGCGCTTTGTTGATTTTGAGCAATAGACTCAAACCGAAGCCCGATCGCCCCGCAATTCATCTCATCAAAGAATATGGTTCTCTGCCTTTTGTTGAGTGTTACCCAGTTCAAATCAACCAAGTATTTATGAATGTACTGGCAAATGCCATTGATGCTCTCGAAGATGCCTTTGTCAACAATAACTTATCGTCGCACGGCGGGGACAAAGAAGAGCCAGTTAAGTACGGACAAATTCGGATTGTGACTGAACTTTGTCCGGGGAAAAAAGCCGTAGCAGTTCGGATCGAGGACAACGGTTGGGGCATGGAAGAAAAAGTGCGCCAGAAAATTTTTGAGCCGTTTTTTACCACAAAACAGGTGGGCAAAGGTGCGGGGATAGGTTTGGCGATTAGCCACGAAATTGTGCTAGAACAACACGGTGGCAAATTGACTTGCATTTCTGCCCCCGGAGAGGGTACCGAGTTGATTATTGAGATTCCCTTGAGCCAAACTCACCCCACACCCATTGTCAAGTGAAAAAAAGTCCGCGCTAGCGAATCTATCCCAAAGGCTAGGAAATCGCCCCAATTCAAAAATCGAAAATTAGATTAAAATACAAAAGCAGCTAAGTAGATTTGAGCCAATTCAGAGGAAGCTAGTATGACTGAAAAAAAAACCGCCCAATGGGATGCCGGCCGGTTTCTCAAAACCTTGGCTTATTTCGGCGTCATTCCCTTCATTGGCAGCATTAGCTGGCTGCAACAACTCTTTGGAAGCAGCAGCAAAACTAAAAAAGACCAACCCAAACTGATACTGGTAGCCGGTGCTACAGGCGGCGTCGGGAAGCGAGTTGTCAAGCGGCTGCAACAGCGGGGATATAGAGTGCGAGCCCTCGTCAGAGATGCTAAAAGAGCAACAGAAATTCTCGGCAAAAATGTCGAATTAGTCGAAGGAGATATCACTCTCCCAGAAACCCTAACACCGCTAGTAACCGAGGGCATAGAAGCAGTTATCTGCTGTACTGGCACCAAAGTTCAACCAGTAGAAGGAGACACTCCAACGCGGGAAAAATATTATCAAGGCATCAAATTTTATATGCCGGAAGTTGTGGATGTTCCCGAAATAGTCGAATACAAAGGCCTCAATAATTTGGTGCAAGCCGTTCGCCGCCAGCTAATTAAAGCAGGCGAAAAAATAATTTTTGACTTCACAAAACCCAGCCAAGATTTAAAAGAAACTTGGGGTGCGCTAGACGATATCGTGATGGGCGGCACTAGCGAAAGTTCGATCGTACTTACAGACAATACAGCTATCTTCACAGGCAATGTTTCTACTGCCAACTCGGGCGGCTTTGCTTCGGTGCGTACCCGCAACTTTGATCCTCCGCTTAATCTCACAGGATGTAGCGGCCTCCAACTACGTGTCAAAGGAGACGGCAAGCGCTACAAATTGATTGTTCGCAGCGAAGCTAAATGGGATGGAATTGGCTATTGCTATTCGTTTGATACTGTTTACAATATTTGGATTACTGTCACTGTTCCCTTTGATGAGTTAATCCCTGTATTCCGCGCCAAAACTGTCAAAGATGGCTCTAAATTTGATGCCAGCACTATTTTTTCTTTTCAGTTAATGTTGAGCAAGTTTGAATATGATGGCGCGCTCAACCCGAAATTTACACCGGGTATTTTTCAACTGGAGTTAGAATCTATTAAAGCTGATGGGGGACAGACTTTGCCGCGATTTGTGATGGTGAGTTCGGCAGGAGTTACTCGCCCTGGCCGCCCAGGAATTAACTTGGAAGAAGAACCGCCTGCTGTCAGGATGAATGATATGTTGGGGGGGATTTTGACTTGGAAGTTGAAAGGGGAAGATTGTGTGCGATCGAGCGGCATACCTTATACTGTTGTCAGACCTTGCGCTTTGACAGAAGAAGCGGGAGGCAAAGCTTTAATATTTGAGCAAGGAGACAATATTAGGGGTAAAGTCAGTCGGGAAGATATTGCAGAATTGTGCGTGGAGGCTTTGGAACAACCTCAAGCTTGCAATGTTACTTTTGAGGTGAAAGAGGGGGAAAATGCTAGTTCTCCCGGAGACTGGCAGGCTTTGTTTTCGGGAGTTAAATAATTATTATTTGTAGGGATCGAAGTCTAGATCCCCCCTAACCCCCCTTAATAAGGGGGGGACAAGAAATCTTTTCAAGGACTCAGCGCCGGTGCGCCGAATAGCACCCTACAAATTCGAGTTTTATAACTGGTTCCCAGGCTATGCCTGGGAATCAATGTCCAGAGGCTCTGCCTCGCTTGTTAGTAGGAAAATTGGAGGCAGAGCCTCCGGATATGCGTTACCAGGCAGAGCCTGTTAACGAGTAAAATTACCAATTACCAATTACTATGTCTGTGACTTTTTCCCGACGCTATTTGACGCCTTATTTGTTTTTGCTACCTGCTTTATTTATTTTGAGTTTGACTGTTTTGTGGCCGGCGGTGCAAGCTTTTTATTTGAGTTTTACCAACTACGAATATGATTTAACTCAAATGCCGCAGTGGGTGGGGTTGAAGAATTTTGAGAGGTTGTGGGGCGATCGAGTATTTTGGCAAACTTTGAGGAATACGCTGCTGTATCTCACCTGCGTTGTGCCTGTATTGGTTGTTCTACCGTTGGGAATGGCGATTTTGTGCAACCAAAAACTTAAGGGGATGAACTGGTTTCGTGCAGCCTACTACACGCCGGCGGTGATTTCCATGGTTGTCGCTGGGATTGCTTGGAAGTGGCTGTTTGCTGAGACTGGACTGCTGAATCAGTTGGGGGAATTGTTGGGTTTACCTCCTGTTTCTTGGCTGGCTAATCCGAAGTTAGCAATCTTTAGCGTCATGGCAGTTACTATCTGGAAAGGATTGGGCTATTACATGGTGATTTATTTGGCAGGGCTGCAAGCTATTCCGGCAGAACTTTATGAGGCGGCTGCTATTGATGGTTCTGATGGTTTGGGAAAGCACTGGGATATTACTGTGCCGCTGATGAAGCCGTATTTAGTTTTGGTTGCGGTAATTTCGGCGATTTCTGCTACTAAGGTTTTTGAAGAAGTTTATATTATGACTCAGGGCGGCCCTCGCAATAATTCTAAGACTGTTGTTTATTATCTTTACGAACGGGCTTTTAAGGATTTGGAAATTGGCTATGCTTGTACGATCGGGCTGGTTTTGTTTTTGCTAATTTTGGGTTTGTCGATTTTGCAAGTTAGTCTTCAGGGTTTGACTCGCAATGATTAAGATTGGTGACTGATTGGTAGTGAGTGAGATATTGCAACATTCTGATCTCAAGAACAGGCAAGATGCCTGTTCCACAATACATCACATCTTAAAAACAGGCAAGATGCCTGTTCCACAATACATCACATCTTAAAAACAGGCAAGATGCCTGTTTCACAATACATGAAATTTCTTGTGGGGTGTCCCGCCCTTCTAATTTATACTAATTTTAGACTTGAATCTCAAAGTAATGCGATCGCTCACGGCTTTGGGCAGGTCTTATTGGTGAAATCACAGGTATAAATATAGGGTTTCTGCCAGCTCAGAGGAATTTCTAATAAATCCCTGGTTCCGGTCATTCCCTGTCCCAGAAAGAGCAGCACAGCGATCGAGTTCAAGATCACATGGATAGTGCGCCAGCGATTTGAGCGGTCTTTGTAAATGTCTTCAATGATGGCAAGGGAGAAAACCATAATTAGCGCCGCGGCGATGCCAATGTAGTAGTGAGACCAATACCATTCATTGGTTCGCCGATAAACGCCATCTTGAGTGCCAAGAATAACCAAACCAGTACCTGTTAGGGTCGCAAATATGCCGCGCCATAAAGCGGGTGTCGCTCGATAAAGCATCACCAAAGAGGCGACAGTTGCAACAAACATCAGCACAATGAAAATGACCTGAAACGAGTTTTTGCTCCAAACATCCTTGCTCAAAATATGCTCAAAAATCGGGTAGGCTAGACCCACCAACGTCACTCCTACCACAGAACCTGACAGAATTCGACCTGCTTTGACGTGTTCTGAACCGACTACAGGTGGAATTTTGCTCTTGGTGTCGATCGCAATTTGCTTCCGACGCTGCATGGTTTGCCACGCCATATTGAGAACAACACCAAGCATAGGAAAAACAATCGCTACAGCTAAAATAGGATGCAGCAAACCCAGAAAATCTTTAAATTCCATAGATCACCTTTTTCTTGAGGAGAGTTGGCTTCATTAACCCGGTTTTTGCGATACATAATATCATATCCGGCGATCTAAGCACAGGAATTTGGTAGTCAGGACTAATAGTAATTGTTCATCGGCATAGATACAACTGAAGTCCTGACTACCAACACGCTTTATGAAGGATAAGTCACCCAATATTTTGCTCGCTCAGAAAATATAGCAGTTGTCAATTGTGTGAGGTACAGCTTGTTAAGTTACGCAATAACGCAATTACCATGACCTTTTTGTACCCATAGAAATGAAAAATGCTGGAGGTAACGTCCGTGGCGGTTAATGACTAATTTTCTGCATCACTTTCAGCTTAGCGGAACAGTTCTTTGTTATTCAGAATAGCAGGCCAATTTTTGTTTCCTGAAGCAATGTGACCAGGAATATCCCCCATCCACTGTGCTTGTACTTTCTTGTCGTAGTTGAGATAAAGCTTCCCATTAACGATTTTCCAGGCGTCAGGCTGAGTGACAACAAGATGCCCTTCACTGGTTCCCTGGGCGCAATATCCACCGTATTGAGGAGCATACTTTTCAGGATTTTTAGCAAACTGATCACGGTTTGCTGCATTAGCAAATATCCAAGTTGTTCCACCCCAATTATGTTTAAATTGGCTAACTCCCATAACTAATTTGCTTTGGGTGAAATAGGCTACGACATCCTGACCATCAAGAGCCACACCTTTTTCGGTGTAGAATTGAGGATGAACGGTTGGTGTGCTGCTTTTACCAGCACAAGGATTGGCTTTACCAGCACAAGGATTGGCTTTACCAGCACAAGGATTGGCTTTACCAGCACAAGGATTGGATTGTGCAACCTTGGATGAAACCGTTGTAGAGTTTGAGTTTGTTGATGCCTTGAAGTTGCCGTAGCTAACATTAGTTGTTACCAAACCGAGAATGGTAGCAATGGCGATCGTAGTAATGTATTTTACTTTCATGTGTCTAATTTCCAGATAAATTGTTAGTAATTCCACGCCAGATGTTTGCTTGATAGTTCATGCTCTCTGGGAATTATGCTGGCTTGTTGTTGTCTTCAAGCTTTGAGGTTATTTACATTAACGCTCAAGAAAATGAGTGCTAGATGAGGAATAGATGGATGAGAGATAAAACTCTGAATACTTTATACGTCCCTTTATTCAGCAAAAATTCATCGGGAAATTAGGAACGCATCATCTAGTCACCCCGAATTTCTTATAGAGTGGAGATTAACCCTGACTATCCTTAAGAGTCCTTGATACACTCTTGGCTTAGCAACCGGGTTTCTTGCTAGATATCTGGTTGCTCAACCCAAGATTGCTGATGAGAAACTTAGTAGTGCAGTAATTTAATCGCGAGTTGAGAAATTATGACAGGAAAAGACTGGTTAGTGACTAATGATGGACAGTGCAGTATTTTTGAGGCTACAAGTCAAATTGAAGATTTGACTCATCCCTACCGACTTTACCGCTTTTTAACTGACTTGGAAGATGTATTAGAGCAAATTAGTGATGATTATTTACGACTCCAGGCAATTTGTCCCCTTGTCCGCAGGTTGTTAGATAGTTCTTCCTGGTTTCAAATTGCTCTCCTTGAGCCTGACTCTGAGACAGGTTGGGCCTTACAAACACTGTATGATGAACCATTTTTCCCTCTGACCGTGCAGTTGGTCGCTTGGGCTCCGGGTGCAGTTTCTCCGATTCATAATCATGCCAGTTGGGGACTGGTGGCGCTACTTGATGGACAGGAGAAAAATACTTTTTGGCAGCGATCGCCAACTCGCAAGTTTCCCGATAAAATCACAACAGTAGGAGATATTTTGCTTGCTCCTGGTGACGTTTTGTGCTTAATGCCAGATGCGATTCATCATGTGGAACCACTGGGAGATCAACCAACCATTAGCTTTAATCTTTATGGTGTAACAGATTACGATCGGCGATTTGAGTTTAACCAGATTAAAGGCACTGCAGAAAACTTTTAAGATAGCAGTCTGATGAATTTTTTGATCGATAGTCCTGGACGCACTCATACCAAAGAAACCGGTTTTTTTAGCGAATCTCCTGGCTATAACGAAGGATTTTCGTAAAAAAACCCGGTTTCTGACTGTACAGTGCGTCCAGGAACAATCTAGTTGGAATTTTTCCTAATTTTAATGCTTAAGTCTCCTCGCTACCTGACGATATAATGAAGCTAATTCCCCAATTTATAGTCGCTATCAACCCTCTCACTGGCAAGCGAATTTCCACCTCTTCGCTTCAGTTTCGCCTGACACTGGAATTGCTGGTACTCTCGATTTTAGGACTTAGCAGTGTGGCATTTTGGGCCGGCTGGCAAAGGTCGCAAAATCTAGTCGGGGCCCATAAAAAAACCCTGGAATACATTGGAATACGCTTTCCCGAACAGGTTGAGCTTTATAGTGAAATGGGTTCACTAGAAATTGGCTTAACCCGAAGCGTGCATAAAGCTTCCACAGGAGGAATCATGGTGTGGGTGAAGCGAAATGATGGGATGCTTTTGGTAAATTCACCTGATATGGATCTGCAATCTTCTAAGATTACGAAGATGATCTCGTTGACGGAAGTACCTGCTGAGCCGACTTTTGTTCAGGTGGGCGATCGCTATTTGGTGATCTGTAGCAGAACTCTGAGGATAAAAAATGAGTTACTGGGTACGGTATATTTCTCTCAAGATATCACTGATGAGCAACGTCAATTAAATGATGGGATTCGCAGTCTAATTGTTGTCAGTATTGTGGTAATCTTAGTGTTAATGTTGGCGATCGCCAGTCGCATTCGTCATGCTCTCCATCCTTTGGAACATATGAGTCAGGTAGCTAGCACTTTGTCTGCTGATAATTTGCAGGCGGCAAAACTCCAACTGCATCAGGCTCCTGATGAGATTTTAGGACTAGCACAAACCTTTAATGAGATGTTGTTTCGCTTATCTGGTTCCTGGGAGCAACAACGCCAATTTGTCGGTAATGTTTCCCACGAATTACGCACTCCTCTGACGGTTGTAGTTGGTTATTTACAAAGTTTGCTGCGACGCAGCACTAACTTAAGTGACTATCAGCAACAAGCACTGGAAACAGCCGTTGGGGAAACTGAACGCACGATTCGGATGTTAGAAGATTTGCTGGATTTGGCAAGGGCTGATAGTGGCAACTTGCACTTTCGTTTGAATCCGGTGATGCTGAATACTCTGGTGGCTGAGGTTGCCCAGATGAGTCAAAAAGTTAGCAATCGGAAAATTATTTTCGTGTCAAATGATGAGGATGTTGTAGCCTGTGCGGATCAGGAGCGTTTACAACAAGTGTTAATTAACTTAGTCGATAATGCAATCAAGTATTCTGCTCCCGAACAACCAGTTGAGTTAGTATTAGAAAAGAGGGAACAGCAGGTGATGATTCATGTGGGCGATCGCGGAATTGGTATTTCTCTCCCCCATCAAAACCGGATTTTTGAGCGATTTTACCGGGTGGATGAGTCAATGACGCGCTCTAGAGACGGTACAGGGCTGGGATTGGCGATCGCCAAAAGCCTGATCGAAGGCATGGAAGGACGTATTACGCTCCGATCTAAACCGGGAGAAGGTAGTATTTTTACTATCACCTTACCTGTCTGGAATCCGCAGCTATGAGCGATCGCATTCTCCTTGTTGAAGATGACCCTAAACTGGCAAAGTTCATCGAATCTGAACTTAGTCTTGAAGGATATCACGTCACTGTCGCCCCAAACGGATTGGATGGATTAACGATCGCTCGTGATACTCAACCGGATTTATTAATTTTAGATTGGATGCTTCCCGGTATCTCTGGATTAGACATCTGTTTAAGGTTGCGATCGACTGGTATTCAAGTACCAATAATTATCTTAACAGCCAAAGATGAAGTACCCGATCGCGTGACTGGATTAAATGCTGGGGCCGATGATTATGTTACTAAGCCTTTCAGTATGGAAGAACTCCTCGCGAGAGTTAAAGCACGTCTGCGCCGAACTCAAGCAAATGACCCGGATAATTTACAATTTGAAGACCTAATATTGAACGGTTTAACCCGTGAAGTTTATCGAGGCAGTCAACTAATTGAACTCACTGCCAAAGAATTTGATTTGTTAGAATTTATGCTACGAAATCCCCGTCAAGTGATTACCCGCGACCGAATTTTAGAAAAAGTTTGGGGTTACGATTTTATGGGCGAGTCAAACATTATTGAAGTGTATATTCGTGCGTTGCGGATTAAGTTAGAAGCAAGTAACTCAAAACGCCTGCTGCATACTGTTCGGGGAGTTGGATACGTGTTGCGAGAGCAAAAGTGAGGAGGGGCGGATTTACAAATACTTGGGATATGAAGTATGGATACTGGTGAACCCGCTCCTATTATACTACCTATTTTTTTGTACCAAATAGACCTATAAATCCGGTCGTTCCTGATAATCTTCCGCAGAACTAGGGTCTAATTCCCACCGACTTTCATCTCGATGTTCAAGCATATCTGTTGTGTGCAAAATAGCCCCATCGGGCATTTCTATGCCCGCAGCGGCTCCGAGTTCATCAACCATATCCAGGTCTGGAGTAGGCGCGGTTCCGCCCACAGATTGCTCGCCCGTGGCACTTTCTTGTTCCGCAGCCGGATCGCCATCCTCGCCGCCGATTTGGGAAGTGGAAGAGTATTCGGAACTGCTGTCCTGCAGGGTTGTTATGTCGTCTTCGCTCAATCCCGGTTGAGCGATGACGCCGGTACCGTAAGATTCGGTAATTTCTTGAGGCAATTCGCCCAAATTATCACCATCTCTTGTTGTTTTTGCGTTGCGTTCCTTTTGCTGTGCCACGAGACTTGCTCCTGTTTGTTTTTGAACTCAATTAAATTAAAAATGTCCGAATTTCGCTTGAGCTGAATTATTTTTAGTAATTGCCAATGGCTATCATTAAATGACATTGTAATTGCTATTTAAGCTTTTAGCTTCTATCCCAGGAAATATATTGATTCTGAGCAGCTATTTCATTGGGAATACAAAAAGCGATCGCCCTTTTCAAAAGGGCGATCGCTTTTTAATGGGGATGTTAATTCTATTCGGGAAAATCAGGAATTACCCATTTGGGGGGTTCCGTCCGTTTCCTTCTCACCGCTTCCTCTGCTATTTCTAGCATTTTATCCAGAGAAGTATTTTCAATAAAGTTGGACGTTGCTTCTGCGTATTCCCGCTTCGGGCACTTGTCGCCCAGAATGCAGCCATTGACGCAAGCTACAGCACAATCGACAGTGTTCTCCACCATAACTTTTTTCCTTTCACGGTTCCAACAACTAATAGGCAGGTACTCTGGGTGAATTTGTCAAGAGACTGCTCTATATCTTTATTTTACTTCACAAATTGTCATCAAAGGTCGATCGCCAGGGCAAAACTGTTATAAAATCAAAGCAACCTACCTAATCTGCCGATCGTGAACAATTTTCTGCGGCGCTTAAAACTTTTACCTTGGCGAGAAATGCTGCAAATTTCCGCCCTCGTCAACTCAATCGTGATTGGATTGGAGTTATTTTTAGCCTGGGGTTTCACGCAATCGCGGCCAATCCGCAACGTCGTGACGCTTCTTTACGGCCCATCCCTCGGGACATTGATACCTTTCGTTGCTGCACTGGGAATGGGAGCTTTAGCAGTGTACTTTTTAGAGTATTGGCAACAACAATTTTTGCTCAACCGAATTAGTTTGTGGGTTTTAGTTTTCTGCGTGCTCTTGGGTTTGGTGTTAAAGTCATTCCTACCCATCCCTCCTTTATTAGCAAGTTTATCGGAAGCTGCACTAATAGGAGTTACTGTGGGAGTTTTTTGGAAGGGCCGGCCTTATTGGCGATAGTCATGCCATTTTAGATTTTAGATTTTAAATTTTAGATTTTAGATTTTAGATTTTAGATTTTAGATTGGCTATGACTGATGAATATTCGGGTTTGGGGGTTGTCTATAGTTACATTTTTTTTGTAAATATAGTATAAGGTGCCAATAGCGGACACTAGCCAGAGAAATTGTGCGCTATTGGCACCTTACAGAAGATAAATCGTGCATAATTACCGCTCGACTAAAAACACAATTCCCAATTCCCCAATTTCATCGCATTTCAGGAACTCTCACAGTCTCTGTAGGAGGCATCATGGCTTCTTTAGCATTCAACTTTTGATTCAACTCCCGAATCCGGCGCGACAGCAAGCGAATAATATTCACCGCAATTCCCGGCGTTTCATCAATCGCATCATAAAGCTGCATTTGAGTCAGCATCAAACACTCGGATTGTTCGAGAGTAGAAATAGAAGCCGATCGAGGTTCCGCATCAAACAGCGACATTTCCCCGAAACAAGCCCCCGCTTTCAACTGTGCCAAATCCCGATCGCCTATATGCACGCGCACCGTTCCCGATACCAAAATATAGAGAGACCGCCCTTCTTGTCCTTCCGTAAAAATCCTGTGCTTGGAAGGAAACGAAAGTTCATCCATTACCGATGCTAGACGCACGAGAAAATCATCCCGCAGTTCCTTAAAAATCGGAACCTCCCTCACAAACAATAGGCGTTCGACGCTTGTTAACATAATGAGATGCAGTGATTAATTTAAACTTAAAAAGGGGAAGGAGAAGGGGAATAAAAACGGTTGACGGTTAACGGTTAACGGTTGACTGACAATAACAACTGCCAACTGACAACTGACTAATGTTACCTTTTTCCCCCAGCACCCAACTCTGCCATCATCTCTTCAACTTGAGCGGATACCAAATTATCGGGGTCATTTTGCAGCCTGGGCAACAATTCGACCAAAGCCCGTGGCGAGGCTATTTTCAAATAGGCTAACACTGCTTCGCGGACAAAACCCGTCGGGTGCTGCAGACAGACAAGAGTTTGTTGAGCCGTAAGACTCCAGCGCGCTTCCCTCGCCAAGTGAAAGCAGCAGGCCAAAGCCCAATCCGAAAGGAAGTGGCGCAATTCTAGCAAGCGGCGCAGACGATCGCTAGGCGCTAGAGGTTTGTAAACCATCAATTCCGAGAGGTTGCTCAATTTTTCTCTTTCCGAGTGTTGATCTAACAAATTGATGAGCGATCGCTTCCTAGCTATATCCACAGTATTATCGAGAATTTCCAATCCCCTCGCAACCAAAGAAGGTTGGCCAGAAGCGATGTTGAAAGCAGCGGCTTGTACCGTGTCCAGCGGATAAAGAAACTTCATCAGCAAAAAACACCGATCCCTAGCATCAGCTTCCAACCCCACCAGAGCCCGCTGCAACAATTGAGCCGTATCGTTCCCCGGTGTCCCGGTGCTGTTGGCTTCCCGATCCGAGAAATTGCCGTAGGTTGTTACCCCAGAAAAATCTACTATAGCTGCATAAATTTGACCGATAAACATTAACTCCTGTTCGATAAGAGTTTCCAAGCCGCTACGGCCGATGCGGTCTAGAACCCCTTCTATCCCCGCTTCCGAAGGCATTTTCAACAGGATGCGGAGGATATTGCGCCTCGTCGTTCCCCAAGCCGTCATCAAATTGCTCACCAAAATGTCGATCGCCTCATTTGTCCCAATTTGACCCAGAGCCGTCCAAGCTTGCAACCTGACCAAATCCGACTTGTGGATATCCTCAGCCAAATAAACGAGCAAAGGAATGGCATCGTTGTGAAGTTTGACTATAGCCTGCAAAGCCGCTTCCCTAGTCGATTTGTAACCAAGTCCGCGCAGCAGCGAAGGATAATATTCTTCCGAATGAGTAGACGAAATCACGTCTAACAGAGCGCAGCGCACTCGCAGAGATTCATCTTGCAACAGATTGGGGATATGCAGCCGCAGTCCTTGCAAATAATCAGCTTCTCCCAGAGCCCGCGTCCCCATAACACGTTCCCGCTCTTGTTTGTGCGTCAGCATTTGGCGAAGCGTGTTAGTAGCCTCTGCCTTTTGCAGGCGATCGCCCCTTCTCATAATTAAAGCAGCCGCCGTACCCCGCACCACCGGATCGACCGTCGGCTGCAAGTAAGGCCGCAAGCTCTCAATATTCGGTTCAGCTTCCGTCAGCCAGATGTAGCGCAAAGCCAAGGCCAGAACCTCCGGCGGCAAGGATTGCTGCGAGAGTGCGCGGACTGATTCTAAATAGGCGGGGTTCGGGTGTTGCAGCATCGTTTCCAAGCTCTGGCGCTGCAAACTAGGGGACAGGGAATCGAGGATGGGAGCCAGAACTTCTCCGACATTTTTGGGGTCAATTTGCGTCAGGAGTTCTATGCAAGAGCGCTTTTCATCTTCGCCCCCCGGCTTTTGTAGAGTTTCCACCACTGCGCGCTTGAGAGCTTTGAGGTCAACGTCTGTGACGCCCAAGCGCCCCCGCTCCGCACTTTTGACCAACAAACCCACGTATTGAGAGCGGATCAACCATACGACAAACACCCACAACAGTGCCAATATGACGATCACGCCAATAAATATCAAGCTTTGCTGGTCGTGAAATACATTTTCGTCTTGCTGGGGGAGTATCTTGCCTGTCACCCACAGCATAATCAGGATGCCTACTCCTGTAGCTCCGCAGGACAAAGGTTCGCCCACACCGTTGACCAAAGTTTGAATTCCCGATCGAATATTGTCGGGAATCGGTTGAAATAAAACCGGGCTAACAGTTTCCAAAAGCGTGTAGTGCAGCAGTTCGTCTAAAAATCTCAGCAATATTAGCCCGATGAACACAGATACTAGCTGGCCGAGAGAGGCTCCTATGGTCAGCACTCCGAGTATAGCGATGCCCGCCGGCAAAATCATCGCCGTCACGAATACACCGATTCTTTCCACCAACCGGCTCGAAGCGAACCACTGAGTCGCCACTTGAAACAGGCCTTGTATGCCTTCATAAATGCCCAAGAAGCTAGCGATCCAGCTAGCTCCGTCCCCCGGGTTTTGGTATTCTAGCTGGCTGTAGAATTGGAAATCTACCAGCACGTAGACGACTTCTGCGAGGATGAAAAAACTGACTAGAGGTACGGCGTATTTTTGAAGTGGGCCTGTAACTTTGCGGGCGGTAAATTCTTCTTGGTCGTCGTCTTCATCATCATCATCCGTCCAGTGAGCCGTTTCCGGGAATGCTTGGCTGTATTTTTCCGTGAGGTAGTACAGCAACACCGAGCCGATCGCCACCATCAACCCCGATATGAGGGTAACGTTTTTGAGTCCGACTACGTACAGCAAAACAGGCAGAGAAAATCCGCTGACTACTCCAGCTACTAGATAGCCACTACTGACTAGCGGATAGGTGCGCTTGATTTCTCTAATATTAAACAGTTGGTTGGAAGTGATAGAAGTATTAAGGTCGTTGAGGACATAGCAAGCTTCTACCCACAGCCACATCAAAAAAATAGTAATAAAAGCGATGCTGACGCCAGCTATCTTAGTATTTTCGTAGCCGATGCCGAATCGAAATAAAAATAGCGGTATCGACATCATTGCCAGAACAACCACTACGGTGCGCCTTAGCGGCAGGATTTTTTGCAGCCACGAGTAGACAAATCCCAAGCCAGAACCGATAAACGCGCTGGCTATATAAATCCAGGGCATTTTGTCTGCACCAAATTCATCTAGAAAAAGACCTACTGTGCTGAGTTCCAGCCAGATCAGCCCGACGGAGGTTAGAGTGTAGACGAGGAACATCAGTACGGTTCGCTCTACTTCTTCCGATCGCAGGTTGAGCGATCGTAGCACTCCTTGTCTTACTCCCGCCGAACCGCTGATTTGAAAATTTTCCATGCAGCCTTGATTTCCCTGTGTGGTAGCTTATTCCTGACTAACTTCGGAAGTCATCAGCTATCAGTCACCAGTTTATGACTGATGACTGCTCACTAATGACTATCTATTTATACTTTCTTTGGCGACAGCAGCATCATCATACTGCGTCCTTCTTTTTTGGGGGCTTGCTGCACTTCTGCGATTTCCTGCAAATCTGTGGCCATGCGCTTAAGCAAGTCCTCTGCTAGGTTGCTGTGTTGGATTTCCCGACCTCTGAACATGATCGTGGCTTTTACTTTGTCCCCAGATTTGATAAAGCGGTCTGCTAGTTTGAGGCGCACTTGGTAGTCGTGTTCTTCAATTTTGTAGCGCATCTTCACTTCTTTAACATCGGCAGTGTGCTGCTTCCGCTTTGCTTCTCGCGCTTTCTTTTCCTGCTCGAATTTGTACTTCCCATAGTCCATTACCCGGCATACGGGCGGGTCAGCTTTGTCGCTGACAAGTACAAGATCCAGTTCTTTTTCTTCTGCGAGGCGCAGCGCTTCTGCAGGTGTCAATATCCCTAGTTGCGCGCCGTCGGTATCGATTACCCGGATTTTGGGGTATCGAATATTTTCGTTGATCTGGGGTAGGTTGCGATTTTGTCTTCTTTCAATCACAGGCATGAATGGTTTTACAAGCAGTAGTTTAATAGCGAAGCTTCTTGATAGTTACAGGTTTGAGCGGTCAATTTTTCACGATTGACGATCCAACTGTTTTATAAGGTGTTACCCTTACCGGACGTACTACCGCGCCCTGTGCCCCCTCCGCTAACGCCTTGGGGAATATTTGGACTGATCGTAAATGAATTCTTACAATACTTGCTATTCTACTCACTCTGGCTGAGTTTCTGCCTAGTTTTATTTTAACTTCACACACGATCGCCCGCTCCCAGGCCCGATCGATGACAAAACCGTCAAAAATTTAGGGTAAAAGTTGAAGGATGAGGTACAGCCGCTTTTGCTAGCCCATCTCGCCCGGTCTGGCAACTCCCCCAAGTCGCCTGATTTGCCTTGTAGAATAGGTATAACCAAGTGTAAATTTATGTTGCGAGCTGAGGCAAAATTGACAAATTCTCTGCTGTGGCACCAACGGGTGGGAACTCAACGAGACTGGATGTGGCGGGGCTGGCAAACTCGCTACACTTATTTGCGGCCCGATAGGGTACGAAATCAAGGCGCGCTGGAATTTCAAGATTCTGGGGCCAAACCAATGGCCCCGCGCGCATCGGGAACGCCGATTATTTTACTGCACGGGTTTGGAGCTTCGATCGGACACTGGCGACAAAATCTCGCCCAACTCGCCGAAAACCAAACGGTTTACGCCTTGGATTTGTTAGGGTTTGGCGCTTCCCAAAAAGCTCCGATCGACTACTCTGTATCTTTGTGGGTCGATCAAGTTTATGATTTTTGGCTAACTTTTATCAGAGAGCCAGTAATATTGGCAGGAAACTCGATCGGCTCACTAATTTGTCTGGCCGTAGCGGCGGCTCACCCGGACATGGTGGCCGGCACGGTAATGATTAGCCTCCCAGACCCCTCTGTGCGAGCCGAGGCGGTGCCCGGATGGCTGCTTCCGGCGATCGAAGCCGTTGAAAGTTTGTTTGTTTCTCCGATCGTACTCAGGCCTCTGTTTTATTTTGCCCGCAAGCCTTCCTTTGTCCGCCGCTGGGTTGGCTTTGCCTACTCCAACCCCGAAGCTGTCACCGACGAATTAGTTGAAATTCTAGCAGGGCCAGCGGGCGATCGGGGAGCAGCCCGCGCCTTCTGCGCTTTATTTAAAGCTGTAGGGAGTACACAATTTTGCCCCAGTGTCAAGATTGTGATGCGAAATTTAACAATCCCCATGCTGTTAATTTGGGGCAAACAAGACCGGATGATTCCCCCTCGGTTCGCCCGACCCCACCAATTTGTCGAATGCAACCCCAATTATTTAGAGCTAGTTGAATTAGACAATGCGGGCCACTGTCCCCAGGATGAATGCCCGGAACAAGTAAATCAAGCCATTTTGAACTGGATGAGCCGGAATTTTGCACCTATGGGCGAGAGCGAATTGCAGCACTGTTGATTAGACGTCAACTACCGCACACCAACCCGAAGGGTCTGGTGTGGGCTTGAAAAAGCCTGTTGACCAGACGGCTAGTTCTTGACTAGCAGGCGTTAAGACCAAGCGTTAAACTTCGTACCTTGAAATGCGTGCCAGTTTCAAGCTCTACAACCAAGCAATTAAACAGGTGATTAAGGGAAAGCCAGTGTTGCTCAGATAGTACCGAGTCTTAACATCGTCGAGGCAAACTTAACCAAGAAATTGAGTGATGCAGTAATGCGTACATTTGTCCTAGATAAAAACTTGAAACCTCTTGACCCATGCCACCGGGCACGGGCAAGAGAACTATTGAAAAAAGGGAGGGCTAAGGTTTTTAAACGCTATCCGTTTACCATTGTTTTACAGGATAGGATTCTCGAAGATTCGGTAACTCACTGTCACCGAATCAAAATTGACCCAGGTAGTAAAACTACGGGTATTGCCGTGGTTCAAGAGCAAACAGGTCGCGTCACGAACGCATTAGAAATTGCTCACCGAGGGCAACAAATTAAAGATACTCTCGAATCTCGCAGAACGCTCAGAAGAGGGCGTCGCAACAGAAAGACCCGTTACCGCCAACCCCGTTTTTTAAACAGAACCCGTAAAACAGGATGGTTGCCACCATCTCTTGATAGCCGTGTTGCCAATATTGAAACCTGGGTTAGGCGAATCAGAAAGGTCTGTCCCGTTACCGCCATTTCTCAAGAATTGGTGCGTTTCGATTTACAACAGTTCCAGAATCCTGAAATTTCTGGAATCGAATATCAAAGGGGCGAATTATTCGGTTTTGAAATTAAGGAATATTTACTGCAAAAATGGAATAGGAAGTGCGCTTATTGCGGTGCGACAAATGTTCCTTTCGAGGTTGAGCATATTCTCGCCAAGTCTAAGGGAGGAAGTAATCGGGTCAGCAATCTGTGTCTTAGTTGCCATTCCTGCAACCAAGCCAAGGGAAGTAAACCCGTTGAAGAATTTCTCAAGAAAAAACCTGAAATCCTTCAGCGGATACTAGCCCAAGCCAAGACACCTCTACTGGATGCAGCAGCCGTCAATGCTACTCGTTGGGAGCTATACAGAAGACTACAGTTAACCGGACTGCCCGTGGAATTGGGTTCAGGGGGACGAACAAAATTCAACCGCCAAACCAGGGGAATAGAAAAACAGCATTGGACTGATGCAGCTTGTGTCGGGGAATCAACTCCCGAAAGACTACTGCTAAATAGCGTGAAACCTTTGCTAATTAAGGCTAAGGGACACGGAAGAAGACAGCGCTGCGGAACCGACAGATTTGGGTTCCCCATTCGTCATGCACCGGCCCAAAAGTTCTTCATGGGTTTTCAAACTGGGGACTTGGTGAAAGCTAACGTCCTCACTGGAAAATATGCAGGAAGCTACACAGGCAGAATTGCAATTCGGTTTAGACCAAGTTTTAAGCTAACCGCAAGAGACAAATGTTTTGACGTGCATCCAAAACATCTGACAACTATTCATAAGGCTGATGGCTATGAATATTAGTCCTAAAAACAAGGATGCCCTGTCGGGCAACTTATTTATTGGCGACAATTTCCCAGACGCTAATCCGTTGGCGGTACTCGCGGAGCTCGATATATCCGCCTCGGTTATAGCGTCCGCCCCCTTGTCGCATTTTAGGTGGACGACTCATGGAGCAAAGTAAGTCTCCGTCTTTCTGTGATGTCATGTATCTACTGTTATTGATGGTTGCTTCTTTGAGAAGCTCAGAGATTGACACAATCACCAAGATAGTGTATCTTCTCTAACTGGTAGTACACATCTAAGTTATGCAGTTAGTCGAAAGGCAAGTCATTAAACCAAATCACAGGTTTTACCCAGAAGCCGATCGATTGTCTTTGCTGTCCAACAAACTTTACAACTGCGATAACAATATCTACGGTCAAAACTTTTTCTCAGGTCAACCAACCAATGCTCTGGCTGTCGATCGAACACTCAAAAAGAGTCTAAAGTACAAAGCATTGCCGGCCCAAGTAACACACAAAACTCTCCCGTTACTGCTGAAAACATGGACTAGCTATCATAGTGTTAAATTGGCGGGCGCGATCGCGATCGCCCCACTAAGTTTCAAGCAGCACCGAAAACCACTGATTTAAAAAATCAGAAAAGAAAGAGCAGGGGCGATATGTAGTTGTATTTAACTGTCAATGTGTTAGCAAAAAAGCTTTTGCCAAAGAATATGTCAGTTTGTCTGGGACTAACATTTGGCGGTATTGAAAAGTTACCTAAATCTTGAAAATCCGGATTGTTCGCGAGGTAAGTTGTTAAGTTATTGAGGTAGTTTAGGAAAAGTTAGAACAAAACGCAAGTGTAAAGCGGATTATAACCCTTGCAACGAGCTTCGCCAACATTAAAGAGCTATGAAACCCCTCCCT
The DNA here is from genome assembly GCF_036705265.1 of Microcoleus sp. B4-C2. Classification (NCBI taxonomy): domain Bacteria; kingdom Bacillati; phylum Cyanobacteriota; class Cyanophyceae; order Oscillatoriales; family Microcoleaceae; genus Microcoleus; species Microcoleus sp. B4-C2. The sequence continues at coordinate 47,692 of NZ_JAUBUB010000017.1, read as the reverse complement.
GGAAGAACGGTAAAATTCTACCTTCTAACTTGTACCTTCTAACTTGTACCTTCTAGCTTCAAGAAACACCTTGTTTCTTGCTCCTAAAAATAAATACCTTCCCTTGTGCCAACAATCTTTCAGTCTGCTTATAACCGATCGCCCCCAAGTATACGGGAAAGTTCAAAAATGCCGGTATCTGGCATTTTGGAGCCTGTTAACGCATAAAAAGTCAATTTAGCCAACAACTGACGGCCCCCGTGCCCCCGGTCTGCTGGCGGCTAACTGCTGAAAGCCTCTGAGGGCAAGCAGCGCCCTTCCAGCTTTTGGCAGTAACGCAAACGAGGAAAAAACTGTCGTGAAATTCCACTGGCTACTACCGAGTTTCTTAAGTGTATTTTTGCTCGCCGGAGCCGCCGAAGCAGCTAGACTGCAATCTTGGCGGTTTGATGCTTCAGAGAACCGGCTTTACATTACAACAGACGGGGGAGTACAACCCAAGGCTCAACTGATCTTCAACCCGATGCGGTTGGTAATCGACTTGCCGGGGACGAGTCTGGGTCGTCCCTCGGTCAGCAGACCGCTCTCAGGAGCGATCGAATCGGTGCGGGTAGGGCAGTTTGACAACAATACGACCAGAATTGTGGTCGAGATCAGAGACGGGTTTACTATAGACCCTCAGCAAGTAAAATTCCGGGGTATTTCTCCGAGCGAGTGGACAGTGGATTTGCCAACGCCGGTGCGGGCAGAAACTCAAAATCCGATTTCAGAGCCAGGGGGAGAAAGGTTATCAGTTGAACCTTCAGCATCCCAAGCCGAGTCAGCCCAGGCGACTGTAGTTCAGAACGTTCAGGTGACGGCGGACGGTTTTTTAGTCCGCACCCAGGGCCGTCGCCCCCAAATTAATTTTGAACAAAGTCGCGCTGGGGACATCGCCACCCTCGATATTGAAGGAGCGAGTTTAGCTCCGGCCCTAAGCAACCAACAGCCTCAAACGAACGGTCAGCACGGGGTTGACAAGATTGAAGTCCGGCAACTGCCAACAGACCCGCCCGTTACCCGCGTGACTTTGCGGATGAAGAGTCCTAATACTCAGTGGCGGGCGTCAGTGAGCAATTTGGGCGGGGTTGTGCTATTGCCTGGAAGTGTAGTACGACAGCCCTCGGTTCCCCGCCGCCTGACGGTAGACCCTCCGGCTAGACAAGCTCAAGGAAATTTAGCGAGAGTTCAGTCAATTGATTTAGCCAGTAACGGCACCCAACTGGTGGTCAGAACTGACCGCCAAGTCTCCTATAGCAGCGGGTGGGATCAGGGGTCGAGAGCTTACTGGATTAGGATCGCCTCTAGTGTGCTGACGGGCGAAATTCCTCAGCTCGATGCCAACAGTCCTGTATCGTTTAGTGCCAGCCAAGAAGATGCGGAGACTGTGGTGATTTGGGTGCAGCCGCGATCGGGGGTAGAGGTAGGCAGGGTGACAAGACCAAACCCGCAGTTGCTGTCTTTGCAGTTGCGATCGTCGAATGCTAGCGCGCAGCCTTTGACTCGCACTCCCAATTTGCAGCCTTTGCCGAGAAGGACTTTCGGAACCGATGAGTTGCCCCAAGCTTCTAACCGCCGCGCCGTAATAGTAATCGATCCTGGTCACGGTGGCCGCGATCCGGGGGCAGTCGGGATTCAGGGCATTCTGGAAAAGGAGATTGTTTTGGATATCTCGCTTCAGGTGGCGAGGCTGCTGGAACAGCAAGGGGTGCAGGCGGTGATGACTCGGACTGACGACAGGGAAATCGACCTGGATCCCAGAGTTTCTTTGGCGGAACGGGTGAATGCTACTTTGTTTGTCAGCATTCACGCTAATGCGATTAATATGAGTCGGCCGGATATCAATGGGATTGAGACTTATTATTTCAATAACGGCCAAGATTTGGCCAGGGTGATTCACGCCAGTATTTTGGAGGGGACGGGGGCGAATGACCGCCGAGTGCGACAGGCGCGATTTTATGTTTTGAGGAAGACTTCTATGCCTTCTGTTTTGCTGGAGGTGGGTTTTGTGACGGGTGCTGAGGATGCTGCTAGGCTTTCTGACCCAGCTTACCGCAGTCAAATGGCGGCTTCGATCGCTCGCGGCATTTTGCTTTATCTTCAACAAAGATAATGGGCTGTTGACGGTTGACGGTTGACGGTTGACGGTTAACTGTTGACTAATGCCAACTGCCAACTGCCAACTAACAACTGCCAACTGCCAACTGACAACTAACTATTGACAAATGACAACAGACTCTGGACAACAAAGAATCGGTATTTTTGACAGCGGCGTGGGCGGTTTGACTGTTTTGACCCAGTTGTACCAACAATTGCCCAACGAATCGATACTTTATTTTGGAGATACGGCGAGGCTGCCTTACGGCACTCGCACCCCGTCAGAAATTGTGGAGTTTGTCCGCGAAATTATGGCCTGGTTGGTGGAACAGGATGTGAAAATGGTCATTATGGCCTGCAACACCAGTTCTGCTTTGGCGATGGAGATGGTGCAGGCTGAGTTTGATATCCCGGTGCTGGGAGTAATTCTGCCGGGGGCGCAGGCAGCAGTGCAGCAAGGCAAGCGGATCGGGGTCATCGCAACTCCTGCTACGGCTGCTAGCAATGCTTATCGAAATGCGATTTTGGAGATGGACGATTCTTGCCTGGTGTGGCAGGTTAGCTGTCCGGCTTTTGTGCCACTGGTGGAGCAAAACCGGATTCACGATCCTTATACTTGTGAGGTGGCTAGGGAATATTTGGCTCCTTTGATTCAGCAGCGCATCGATACGCTGATTTACGGCTGCACTCATTATCCGCTGTTGGCTCCTGTGGTTCGATCGCTTTTGCCTGCTGGGGTGACATTGATCGATCCTGCGGTACGGGTGGTGGCGGCTGCAGCCAGAGAATTGGAGCTTTTGGGGCTGCGAAATCCTGGTACGGCGCTACCGACTCGTTTTTGCGTGAGCGGCCCCCCGCAGCAGTTTGCCCAGTTGTCGGTGCAGTGGCTCGGTTGTACTCCTGCTGTTGAGAAAATATCCCTGCCGACAGTTGTACGTAGCGAAGCGGGGCGTAAGCCATCGCCCGTCCCACTGGAATCTGCCGAATAATCCGGAAAATTTATAGATGAATCTAACCCCCCAAAACTCAGGTAAAGCTGGCTCTGGGGGGTTTAATTATTGCGATGTAACCTAGCAATTACACATCAATAGGTAATATTATTGAACAAAAGCTTTGATGAACAATGCAAATAATGTCCTATACGTGCTGGAGCTCTTCAGCCTTGAACCATGTCACTCTATGTATCACAAGCAGTTTTACTTGTAGACGGCTATAACATAATTGGACTTTGGCCTCGACTCCGAGAGAAGCGCGATCGCGACGAACTCGAAACAGCTCGCCGCGAGTTGATTGAGGTTTTAGTTAACTACAGCGCCGTTCAAGATTTTGAGGCTCGGCTGGTGTTTGACGCCCACTATCGAGATACTCCCGGCGTTAAAGAAATTATTACTAAAAATTTATCAGTGCACTACACTGACTTCGGTCAGACAGCAGATACTTATATTGAAAAATCTTGTGCTAGTTTGCGCTACGAGTTGCGATCGGTCAAAGGCAAAGGCCGCATGATTGTCGCCACCTCAGACCGAGCGCAGCAATTGACCGTAGTCGGCTACGGTGCCGAATGGATGTCCGCCGAACAACTAGCGGCTGACGTAGAATCCACCGCCCGCCGCAGCGAGCGCCGACACAAATCCCGCAAACAAAATTCCAGTCGCTTTCTCGCCAGTTCCCTCGATCCAGAATCCCAGCAGCGCCTCGCCAAGTTGAGAATGGGGCTGCATTAGCTGCTGAAACCCGCTCCCTGTCTGACAAAAAAAAAGTTTCTCAAAGGCCTTGCCAAATCGAGGAAGTTCAGCTATTGTTAGTAAATGTGGGTAACAAAAACCCCCAATCCTCGGTAGCTCAGTGGCAGAGCGGTCGGCTGTAATGAATGCAAGCATTTGGCATCAACCAAAAGCCCTAGTGACATAGCAGCTCTATCCGGTAACGGATACTGAAAAATCGGGTGAATTCAAGGAAACCGCAGCACTTCGGGTGGCGGCAATCTTGAGCCAAGTCTGGCGAAAGGCAGCGGTTACGATCGCAAGTAGCCGGAAAGGTGCAGAGACTAGAGATGAGGAGCCTAACCAATAAATCTCATAGCGCCCGACATCCGACGACAGATCACAAACATGATTTGTAGGGATGATGAAATAGTCCGCCCCCTTCGGAAACGTTGGGATAAGTGTAACCGATTGGTCGTAGGTTCAAATCCTACCCGGGGAGTTAGTAAAAGTCTGAAGTTGGAATTTTCCAGCTTCAGACTTTTTGTTTTTTAAGATTTGAGATGGTTTGGGGTCAAGCTTTCTGGTAGCGCCTTAATTCACATCCCTGTGAGTGTGAATTAACTCACCTTCCATAGGTATGGAAATATTCAACTTAGACAACTCCGGGTTTAATATCGCCTTGACAATACCAGAACTCACCATCACCTCCAAACAACCAAGGGCTTGATGAAGAGCTACTCGTGCGTGTTGCACAGAAAAACGTTCCTTAAACAGCAGTACCAACTGCCGATAAATTTGTTCAATGTACTGAGTGCGGCCCAAAATGTCAATCAGCAAACCATATAAACCTGTAACAGGCAAGCGCTGACCGTTCTTCACATAACACTTGATCTTGCTAATTTGACCAGCATCATAAACAGCTACAAACTCGACTTCCGCATCCAATAAATCTAACTGAAACACATTGTATGCCGAAAGTAGCCACGGAACCTCCTGCTGCGAGAAGCGTTGCATCACCTGTTTCATAGAACCCAAATCAAATCCAGCAATCACAGCTTGACCCAAAATATCATTCGTGAATCCGCCTTGAGCCAACCACTGAAAAGCTTTTTCCGGGCTTAAATTCAACCCAGAATCCCGCGCGATTTCCCTAGAATGCTCTTGTAAATCAGTGAACTGACCATTAGCAGCGTACCAGTAATCCGCGAACCGAATGTGCTTTTTAACTCGGCTGCGCTGATTGTGGTCATATTGAGATTTAAGCCAGTTGCCGTCGTGCTTCTGCTGCTCTAGTTCCAAAATTGTGTAAGCCACTTCACGGGCACCAGTGTGAGCTAAAGTCATGCCAGCAGCTAAAATTGGATCAGCAAAACCTGCCGCTTCTCCAACCAAAAACCAGTTTTCTCCTACTGTTCTATCAGCCAAAAAAGACCAATCTTTTGTAGTTTCAATCTTTCCCGTACTGGTAGCATTAGCGATTAACTTGCTGATGCGGGGTTCGCTTTTGAGTGCTTCGGAATATATCTCCTCTGGCCGCTGTTTCATCTGCTTGTAATGTTCCGCAGGGCAAATAAAGCCGATACTGGTGCGAGTAGGGCCCAAGGGAATAAACCAAATCCACCCGTGACTCAAACTCATTACCTGTACGCGGGTGCCACCAACGCCAATTTCATCGGCCCATTCAGCGTTTGTCCAGTAGTCCCAGATAGCGATATTTTGCAACCGCGTCGGGCAGTGTGTTTCGATTCCTAAAACTCGTCGCAACACGCCGATGTGGCCGGAGGCGTCGATGTAGTAGCGGGCAGTTATTTGTTCTTGCCGCAGGTGCAGGGTGGTAATGCGATCGCCCTCTGTATCTACTTTAACAACGGGCGTTTCTTCTCTTACTAAACATCCCATTTCTTCCGCGTGACGCAGCAAAATTTCATCATATTTTGCTCGATCAACTTGGAAAGCAGTTTGCCGTCTCTGTCCCTCAAATTTAGCAGGACGCCGCTCATCTTTAAACTGTTCAGGCTTGATAAAATTAAAATCCCAAGGATTTGGATCGCTTCCCCAGCGATAGGTAGCACCGATTTTAATGGGGAAGTCGGCTGCTTCTACTTTGTCCCAACATCCCATTTCTTGAAGCACATCACTAATTTGAGGCAATTGACTTTCCCCAACATGATCGCGAGGAAATTTTTCTTTCTCTAGGATGAGCACGCTCAGATTGGGATTGTATTTCTTGATCAGAGTGCCAGCAGTGCTTCCAGCGGGGCCGCCGCCCACAATTACAACGTCGTAATGGCTCATATCAAAGAGAGATAGTAGATGCTAGTTTTGGGCATTGACGAGAAAAATGTCTAACTATTCAGCCTCCAAATGAGCGAGGCTGAATAGTTATTTTCAACAGGTTTTATCTGAGATGTTGCACCATTCCCAAGAACTTGTATGGGCGGGTTCACCAACCGCTTTAAATGGTACAAACAGGTTAAGTAAACCCGCCCCCACCCACGAAAAAGCCCCTCATTAACATTGGTGCAACCTTTCAGTTTGCAACAGATTTTATCCCACTGCTACTTTCTCATCTTCAGCTATGGGAGAAGTATGAGAAATCTCCAAATTTTCAGTCCAAGTATGAGCTATATCCAAATTTTCAGTCCAAGTATGAGCTATATCCAAATTTTCAGTCCAAGTATGAGCTATATCCAAATTCTCAGTCCAAGTGTGGATAAGATTCGGTGCTAGTTCATCGATCGCATTTGAAGAGTTACTGTTAAGTTTTGACATGATTCGTCTCCTTTTAAGTAATGAATTTTGTCTTATTATAAGACTTGTCTAATTCTAAAAATTGAAAATTTTACATCTCGTAAACTACGCAGCTTTTAAAGGTTCCAAAATCTCGCGGGGTTCGGTAAAAGGTTGGTCAAAGCTATGAGTTTTTGCATAAACCAGAAGTTCAGCAATCTGTTTTGTGAAAATTTCAAACAAATTCTCAACTATCTCAAAAATCTCTTGACGGCTCTCAATGGTCAGTGGTATGTTTTTGATCGATTGCTCCACATCCGGCGTCCCTGTAGTATGACCTGTTTCCACATCCAAATGAAAACAGCCAAAATAGATCAGCTCCTTTTTAGTAATTGATCGGAGTTCTTCGGCAATTGATGCTGTCGCTGACAAGAACACGTTACCCGATGCTTCTACCACTTCCAAAATTGCTAGCTTAGTGATGGGACTGGCTCCAAAAGCGTATCGAAAAATTTGATATGTTACCAACCGTGAAGCTTTTAGTTGTTCACTCCAGACAAAATTCAAAGCATCGCTGAACTTCAAGGATTTGTTATTAATACCCAGTGTTTCCATGTCTGCCAAAAACCACAACCAGTGATGATCGTCTTCGTAAGTATGATTGTTAATCATTGCCTGAAGAGGATCGTTGGTTGGTTCTTCTCGGAAAAGAGACTGGTTCAATTCACCAAAACTCATTGCAAAGTGAGCAATGCAGGGAGCGAAAGCTAGGCGTTGTCTTGGGTCTATACTTTTGTCTCGCATAAACTCAAATAGCTCTGCTTTAGCAAATTCTTGCTTCTTCTTTTCAATCAATTCTAGGACTTCTTCCATTGTGATGCACCTGATTAATGAATCTATAGGCTAGTAACTTAATCACGACGTAAATGTGATTTAAATCAATAATTGTTGTGTTTGATATCACGTTTAATTATGTTCTCGATCGCCTAAACCTGCGTTTTCCTGCCCCGGGCGTCCCCTTCGTTGTTGGTTACCGGACTCAAACATTGAGCAAAACTTTGAGTATATAAAAATTTGTCTGTCATGTGTGCGATCGGCATCACAGAATTTGTTACAATATGGCAATTAACTGGGTGAGGTATCAGACCGTACATGATTAAGTCGGAGTTCAAACCAGATGTTTGGCTGTCCCCCCGTCCATGCCATTTCAAAGTTGAGGCATCTCCCTCTCTAAAAAATCCCTGAGTAATTATTTATATTTTAAAATATTTTAAGTATTATAAGCTACTCAGTATATACAAATACTTAAGTACCGTCCGCCCGATAGTCGCTGGATATCAAGCGCAATGTTAACCCAAAGCTTCGTCATAGAATAAAACCCATGAATACACTTCCCGGTTACACAATCACAGAAGTTGTTCAACTTGGTGTGAAGTCCATCATTTATCGCGCAGTCAGGGAATCCGATCGATCATCGGCGATCGTTAAAACACTCAATACCGACTATCCCACAATAGAAGAAATTACCCGCTTGAGACATGAATACAAAATTAGCTCGAATCTCAAGCTAGAAGGGATTGTCAAACCCCATAGCTTAGAAAAATATAACAACAGTTTCGCTCTGATCTTAGAAGATTTCGGCGGTCAATCTCTCAGCCACTATCTCGCAGGTAAAAGTATTAAACTTCAGAAGTTTTTGCCACTAGCTATTCAAGTGGCTCAAACTCTCGGAGAAGTGCATCACAACCAGATTATTCATAAAGATATAAAACCATCAAATATTATCATTACACCAGATTTTGAACAAGTAAAAATCACCGACTTTAGCATGGCGACGCGCCTATCGAGAGAAGTCCACCAAAATAGCAATACTATGGTGCTAGAAGGCACTCTAGCCTATATATCCCCAGAGCAAACTGGTCGGATGAACCGAGACCTCGACTACCGAACTGACTTGTACTCTCTAGGCATCACCTTTTATGAAATGCTGACAGGAGAGTTGCCCTTTAATTCAACCGACCCGCTAGAATTAATTCACAGCCACATTGCGGTGACGCCAGTTCCTCCCCATCAACTAAACAATCAAGTCCCGCAGATAATTTCATCCCTTGTCATGAAACTATTAGCTAAAAATGCCGAAGACAGATATCAAAGTGCCTTTGGAGTAAAAGCAGACCTGGAAAATTGTCTAACTCAGCTACAAACTACTGGTAAAATTGAAAATTTTATTCCAGGCACACTTGACAAATCTGGTCAATTTTTGATTCCCCAAAAACTCTACGGTCGCACACAAGAAGTCGCTGATTTGATGGCATCATTCGAGCGAGTCAGCTTTGGGAATACAGAGATGGTGTTGGTAAGCGGTTACTCAGGCATCGGTAAAACCTCAGTTGTTAGTGAAATTAAAAAACCAATTGTACGGCAGCGGGGTTATTTTATTGCTGGCAAATTTGACCAGTTTAAGCGGGATATTCCTTATGCTGCAATAACTCAAGCGTTTGAGTCATTGATGCAGCAGTTATTCACAAAAAGTTCAGAAGAGTTGGCAATTTGGAAAGAAAAGCTCTTGTCGCGGCTAGGTCAAAACGGTGAAATTATTATTGATGTCGTTCCTTCTGTAGAACTAATAATTGGTTCGCAGCCTGGTGTTCCACAGTTGGGGCCGACAGAATCTCAAAATCGACTTTTTCGGGTGTTTAAAGAATTCCTGAAGGTGTTTGCCCAAGCCGAACACCCCTTAGTTTTATTTCTGGATGATTTGCAGTGGGCAGATTTAGCTTCCTTAAAATTGATTCAGGAACTCGTTACTGACCCGGATAGCCGATATTTTTTACTGATAGGAGCCTATCGAGATAACGAAGTCAATTCAACTCATCCGTTGGTGCAAACTGTAGAAAAAATTAAACAGACGGGTGCAGCGGTGCATAACATTATCCTCCCATGTTTAAAGTTTACCAACGTCATGCAGCTAGTGCGCGATACTTTGGGCAATGAAACCGAAAATTTCCAGTCTCTGGCAGAGTTGATTTTTAGTAAGACGGGCGGAAATCCATTTTTTATAACTCAACTCCTCTCAACCATGCACTCTGAAAAGCTGCTAGCATTTGATTTCAATATTGGTGCATGGCAGTGGGACATCACGGAAATTAACGCCGCTGGCATTGCAGATTACAGTGTCGTTGAATTAGTTGCTCGGAATCTGCAACAACTGCCGGAGGAGACGCAGCAAGTATTAAAATTAGCTGCTTGCACGGGCAACCATTTTAGTTTAGAAAATTTGGCAATTGTTAGGGGAAAATCACGTTCGGAAACGGCGGCGGATTTATGGGATGCGCTGCAAGCTGGTTTAATTCTGCCAATGAGCGATGCTTACAAAATCCCGTTGGTTGAAGAAAGCGACTTCGGGTGGCAATCCGATGGGGGTGGAGTTGCTAGTCGCGCTCAATCCTCAATATCTTACAGGTTTTTGCACGATCGCGTACAGCAAGCCGCCTATTCTCTCATTCCCGACTCCCAGAAAAAACAAACCCACTTAAAAATCGGCTTCCTGCTACTGGATTCAACTCCCGCGTCAGAAATCGCAGAAAATATCTTTGATATTGTCAACCAACTCAATATCGGAGTGGAATTCCTCACCACTCAGTCAAAGCGAGATGAATTAGCTAACTTTAATCTCATAGCTGGCAATAAAGCTAAGAGTTCTGCCGCCTATGAAGCGGCACTCAAGTATTTTAATGTAGGTCTAGGACTTTTAGCTGAAGAAGCTTGGCAGAGTCACTACGATTTAATCATGGAACTCCATATCGAAGCGCTGGAATTGTCCTACATAAATACCGACTTTGAGCGAGCGTTTCAGCTATCAGATGTGATTATATTCCGCGCCCAAAAGTTGCTAGAAAAAATTAAGGTTTATGAGCTAAAAATAGTTTTCTATTTTAATCAAAATCAAGCTCAACATTCGATAGATATAGCTCTCGAAGCTTTGAAAATGCTGGGAATTTATATTCCTAAAAGCCCCAAAAAACTGAATATTCTCATGGAGCTATTTCTGACAAAACTAGCTTTAAAAAACAAGCAGATTGATGATTTATTGAATCTGCCGCCAATGACTGACCCTAATAAAATTGCGGCTATAAGGATTTTAACGAATATGACTCCTGCTGCTTTTATAGTAGCACCTGATCTGTACCCACTGATCATCTTTAAAATGGTTATTCTTTCTCTGAAGTACGGGAATACGCCGCTGTCTAGTTTCGGGTATGTAGGGTATGGTTTGATTCACTGTGGAGTGTTAGGTGATATGGATTCGGGATACCGATACGGTCAACTAGCTCAGGCAGTGTTAGAGCGATTTCATACCAACTTGCACAACTCTCTAATCTCACTAAGCTTTAATGGTTTTATTCGCCACTGGTCGGAGCACATCAGAGCAAGTCTTACAGGTTTCATTGAGGGAATTCAGAGTGGAATAGAAACGGGAGATGTCAACAATGCTTGTTATTGTGCTAGTTTTTACAGCAACTATATATTTTTTAGTGGCGAACCTCTGGACTCCGTGGTGACCAAGCAGAGTCAATATATTGAAATGTTGGTGAATTACAAGAATGAATTTACGATTTCTCAAGCCACAGTTGGGGCCCAAATGGTCTTAAATTTGCAAGGTAAAACAGCTAATTCTTGCCTGTTGATTGGCGAAATGTTTAATGAAGAAACTATGCTGCCAGCTTTAATAGAAAGTCCAAATAATCTGGTAAAATTTGTAGTTTATTTGTATAAATCCTGGCTGCATTATTTGTTTAAGGACTATGCTAATTCTGTAAAAAATGCGATAACAGCCTCAAATTACTCTGACGCTGTGATGAGCATGATGTATGTTACTATCCACAATTTTTACTATTCCCTAGCGCTCTTAGCTTTATACCCCACAGCTTCAAAAAGCGAACAGAAACAATATCTAAAAAAAGTTGTTTCGCTTCAGAAAAAAATGAAGCATTGGGCTTTTCACTGTGCGGAAAATTATCAACACAAATATGACTTGGTAGAGGCAGAGAAAGCGCGAGTATTGGGACAATATGAAAAAGCTGCCCTGTATTACGATCGAGCGGTGAAAGGAGCCTCGAAGAATGAATACATCCACGAAGAAGCCCTAGCCAATGAACGGGCTGCAGAATTTTATCTAGCTAACGGTCGAAATAAAGTGGCTCAGAGTTATCTAATAGATGCTTACTACGGCTATATTCATTGGGGAGCAACCGCCAAGGTCAAACATTTGGAGTCAGAATATCCGATTTCTTTACCCCCTGTATCGGCAGGAAGATCCAGCGGATATCGAACTACTACTAGCACTAATTATAGCACGAGCAGCAGTCACAGCAGTTTATTGGATTTGACAACTGTTGTTAAAGCATCTCAAGCGCTAGCTAGTGAAATTGTGTTGGACAAGTTGTTAGAAAAGTTAATGAAAATGGCGATCGAGAATGCTGGGGCGCAAAAAGGTTTTCTCCTGATGCCCAAGGACGGAAAATTGCGGATTGAAGCAGCGGCATCGGTGGAGTCTTCGGATGTTGCAGTTGAACAATGCCCTAGAGTATCTCCTGCAGAGGTTTTGCCAATAACCGTGATTAATTATGTTGAAAAAACGCACTTAGATGTAGTTTTAAGTCAGGCTGCTAGAGAAGGTCTATTTACAGACGATCCCTATATTAAAAGGCAGCAAGTGAAATCTGCGCTTTGTACTCCTATTCTGAATCAAAGCAAACTCGTAGGTCTCCTTTATCTGGAAAATAATTTAGCTACTGAAGCGTTTTCTCCAACTAGGTTGGAAGTTTTGAAAATTCTTTCTTCCCAGGCTGCCATCTCTCTAGAAAATGCGGTACTTGTTGCTAATTTGTCGGAGGCTAAGGAACAGTTGGAGGATTATTCCCGGACGCTGGAGGTGAGAGTAGAAGAGCGCACGCAGGAATTAAAGACTAAAGAAGCTAAGCTGCAAGAAGCTCAAAAACTGGCGCACCTCGGCAACTGGGAATTTGATTTGGAGGGGGATAAATTAACTTGGTCGGAGGAAGTATTCCGAATTTTTGGCCTTGACCCTAAACTACCAGAGCCCACTATTTTAGAACACAGGAAGCAAATTCATCCAGATGACATAAAGTTGTGGTTAGAGGCAGTAGAGCAGATTAGTCTATTAGGAAATCCTTGCGAGTATGAGATGAGAATTTTGCGCGCTGATGGAGCTGTCAGATATATTTATCTTAAGGCGCAAGCTATTTTTGATGGCGGTAAGGTGATTAAGTTATTTGGGACGATACAGGACATTACGGAGCGCAAGTTAGCGGAGGATGCTTTGCGACTGTCTGAGGGGCAATTGAGAGAAAAAGCGACACAATTAGAAGTTACTTTGTCCCAATTACGCTCGACGCAGACTCAACTAATTCAAACTGAAAAAATGTCTTCTTTGGGACAGTTGGTGGCGGGGGTTGCTCACGAAATTAATAATCCGATTAATTTCATTTATGGCAATGTTCTCCATGCTAGCGATTATAGCTCGGAGCTGCTGGGATTGATTGAGCTTTACCAGGAGTCTTACCCGAATGCTAATCCTGAGATTGTTGCTAGAACAGAAGATATTGACCTGGCTTTTATTCAAGAAGATTTGCCTAAAATTCTAAAATCAATGCAGGTTGGGGTCGATCGCGTTCGCAATATTGTGCTGTCGCTGCGGAATTTCTCACGCCTGGATGAAGCCGAGATGAAACCAGTGGATGTTCACTCCGGGATTGATTCGACTCTGCTAATTTTGCAGCACAGGTTGAAAAAGGATGCACTCGGACATGGGGTTGAGGTAGTTAAAGAATACGGTCAACTGCCGAACGTAAATTGTTATGCTTCTGGGTTAAATCAGGTGTTTATGAATATTTTGAGCAATGCAATTGATGCAGTGGAGTTAGGAGTTGGGCGACCGGAGACAACTGCCCAACTAGAAAATCCTTTATCTCCAATTTTTGAGCGAAGGATTAAGATTCGGACTGAGGTATGCGACCAAAACTTGGTGAGAATTTATATTGCTGATAATGGTCGGGGGATGACGGAGGAAGTACGATCGCGAATATTTGACCCTTTCTTTACTACAAAAGCTGTGGGAAAAGGTACCGGTTTAGGGTTGAGTATCAGTTATCAGATTGTGGTAGAGAAACACGGCGGGAAGCTAATGTGCTTTTCCGCGCCCGGTGAGGGGGCTGAGTTTGTGATTGAAATTCCCGTGAAGCAGTGAACTTTTTGTAAGGATCGTCAATTAAATAATTTCCCTTTTTTCTTGTGGGATGGGCGTCCCGCCCGTCCTTTCTGGGCGGGCGGGACGCCCATCCCACAACAGTCATGAAAAGTGGATTTTATTTAATTCTCATCCCTAAGTTTTTATATATGTTTTTTTAACCGCCGATAAACGCCGATGAACGCAGATACAATTATATCTGCGTTCATCTGCGTTCATCTGTGTTTATCTGCTGATATCTGCGGTTAAAACTTCTCAATTTAAATATTAAACATCGCGTTCTGTCCGCACCCATTTAGTTTGCCGCTTCAGGAGAAAACCTAGATACAAAGGGATTTTCCAAAGGATGTAAAAAGGTACAGATAAGAGAGTTGAGCCAGAAATATCGGCACGCCCGAATTTTGCCCAAGCGCCGACAATTGAAACTAAAATCAGCAATCCTTGTACTGCTAACAAGACGGCGGGAATTGAGGATGTTCCCAAAATTGCTGCTAGTAAAGAGGTGGCAAAAGCAGCTAGCCAGATCGCGACTAAAAGCGATAGGGGAGGGACGGATAAGTCGAGGGCGATCGCCAATAAGTCAAAACGTTTTTGTTCGACTGAAGCTGCTGTCAGCCGGGGAGTTTGAGTTAACAATGTCTGTATGTGACCGTGTTCCCACCTGGTTCTTTGACTTTTAGCTGCTTGCTGCTGCTGTGGCAAACAGCCGGTGACGTTGGCTTCGGGGCAGAATACTGTTGGGTGTCCGGCGATCGCCAAATCCAAACTCATCTGCATATCTTCAACAATATTGCTGCTAGCTAGGGAAACCGATCGAATTATCGACCAGGGAAAAGCCATGCCAGTACCTGTTAGTAATGATGGGAATCCTAACTGTTTTAATCCGCTGGGACGGACTAAGTTTTTCACAAGAAATGCTAAAGCAGAAATGGAATCTTTGGGAGTAGGATTTGGTGGCTGTTCCATGAGATAAGTTGCTTGCACTGGTCTTTGTTGAGCAACTGCAACCCTGGCTAATTTTTCTATAGAGTCTGGCTGACAGATGCAGTCGGCGTCAACCATGATGACTACTTCGGGGGGGTCTGATTCGATCGACTGCAAGCCAAAATCCAGTGCGTATCCTTTGCCCTTGCGTTGTGTGTCTTGGCGCTCGATCGCACTTGCACCGCAGTTACGGGCGATTTCTGCCGTAGCGTCCGTGCAGTTGTCCGCAATCACTAACAGGCGGTCTTGAGGTGTTAGCTGTGGCAATATGGTGGAGATGGTGGCGGCAATTCCTGCTGCTTCGTTGTAAGCGGGAATTAAAACTGCTACTTTGGGGCGGGGCGCTTTAGTTTCCGCTGTCTCGCCCTCGCCGGACAAGAAAGCTGCACTGCATTCTAGAAATAGAACTGCAACGGGAATTAGAAGGATCAGGGCGATCGCCAATAGCACAACATCAATCAATAGGAACATTAGCTGATTAATTTCCACAATTCTAGTACCTTAATTTAATTTTATTTGTTGCGTTCATTGAGTGTATTTAATCTTATTGCATCTTTGTTAACTCACTGCGCCACGCTATCTAAAGTATCATCATATCATGCCCGCAAAAAATCACCCTTCTCACATTTTTAGTGATGACGCTAGTCCTCCTAAAACTACTAGGACGATCGTCCTGACTAAAAATTAATTTGAGTGCGGCCGTGCGGTCGCAAACAATATCCTATCATGTCTATTCTGAAAATGTTAAGTCACTCAATTTAATTAAACCTCAAACAAGCCCAGACTGGAGAAACCCGGTTTCTAAAATAAACCAGGTTTCCGGGTGTTCTATTTTTAATCAACTAAACACTTAGTCGATGTTTAACATCAAAGTTTAACATCAAATCCGGTTGCATCGGAATAATAAAATCGAGTCAACAGTTAACACTCAACCATTCCGTTTTTCGACACCGAGTCAACTGTCAACTGTCAACTGTCAACTGTCAACTGTCAACTGTCAACAATCATTTCGCTCGTGCAACCGGAATTGATATAACTCATTCATCCCCTGTGGGTGGGCACTCAGGAAGTAATCTCCCAACTCAAAACTATGTTCAAGCTACGCTGCATCGCGGATAGCAACAGATTCAGATTTTTTGGTGGTGAACTGTGCGGGGGCCGCAAATTCTCTGAGATATCTCGATATCGATCGCAAATATCCCACTTCTGCTTGAATCGAATCCAGGGTAGAAAGACTCTCAACTAAGTCATCAAACTCATCTGCCGTAACTCCAGCATTGTGCAAGACTTCTTGGCTAAGTCGCCCGCAAATTCCTTGCAGGAGGAGTTCGATAATCTCGCTATAGTCAGCGATTTCTGTTCCGTAACCTTGCAATTTCTTCGGATTGATTCCCCACTGCAAAATCTTCAACAAGTCTTCAGGGGCACTCCACGCAAAAGAGGAAGCAATCACTTCTTTTTCCGCTGCGACAAGAGCGTGCTTGATTTGCACTTCGGGGAAATCTGGATCGATGATTAGGCTTTCGAGCTTCGACACTTGTTTATCTAATACGGGCAAAGAAAAAGGAGCTAATTCTACAATCACCATGTCGCCAGCATCGTTAACACTTCTAAAAGGATCTTCCAAGACATTAATTAGAAGGTGAATATCGGTAGGTTTTTTCCAGTCAAATTGTCCTAGGAAAAACGGTTCTTCATATCCCGGCAAAAGTCCTTGAAAATAAATCGGCAGATTTTTGCCTGATTCAAGAATTTTATAAAGAGCTACTTCCAAGGTTTCTGTCGGCCAACCGAGATTACTTACTGCGACAAACTTCAGTTTGCCGGGAACGGACACAACCAAAGAATTCAGCAATAAATGTACAGCTTCGACCAGATTTTGAGCAGTTACGTAACGGTGGGGAGCGTGAACGTTGACAGTTTTACCTTGTTCTACTTTTTTGGACATTTGCTCGCAGAACAAGCTATTTTCTAACATATGGGTAAAGCGAACCATCCCGTAAGTGACATCTCCTTCTTGAGCTGCTTTGGCAAATTGCCATTCGGCAAACTTTTTCGAGGCGGCGTAAACTTCGGTTGTAAAATATCGAGATGTTTTGCCTGTAGAAGAGAAGATGCAATGTTCTACGCCGTATTCTTCGCAGAGTTGGATGATGTGTTTACATCCTAACAGGCTGGTTGTAACTGTTTCTCGGATTTTGATTTCAGCTAGTCCGGGTTGGCGTTGGGCTGCTAGGTGAAAAACAATTGCTGGTTTTTCTACCTCAAATATGTGTTTGAGCGCGTCGAGGTTGCGAATGTCGGCGGCATAGAAAGTTACAGCACCTTCTCTGGTAAAAAGCGGGAGATTTTCTTCGGGGTTGTGACATCGGGCGTTGTCTGCGGAAATGATTTTAGTTGCGCCTAATTCGAGGAGTTTTTCGATTAAGAAACGACCGACACATCCTTCTCCACCGGTGATGAGGATGGTTTTTCCTTTGATTTGGCTGCTGCAGGCGGATGCGTAGAGGTGAATAGTGCGATCGCGCACGTCGCTAAAAGGTTCGCTTTCTAATTGTCCGTCGGCTTGATAGGCGGAGATTAGCTGTGCGGTGAGAGTTTGTAATGCCGCGAGGATTTCAGGATCTTGGGGTTCCGGGGAACCGGGGCGAACTAGCTGCTGGATGCGATCGATTATTTCCGCTTTGCTGGCACCTTCAAACACTTCTCTTTGGTTAAATGCACTCTTCACTTTTTTTTCTCCTTTAAATTCTAGAAATACCGTTGCTGATAAGCGCGTTGTTAAACAAATTTTCGAGGAACAGAATCTTTAAAATTCTGGTGGGTTTTAGGATTTTTTCGACGACGAAAAGCTAGTTAATGGGAAAGACACGCGATCGGCTCGGCTTGTAGTTTTATTAAGCCCTTTTGTAACCTGCTTACTTCTGCGAGCTGCAAATATCGGCTAAGTCGGAATGTTTTCTGTCGAAAATTTGTCACTACAACTATATACTTAAATTGCTGATTGCTGCCAATACTCTGAACATATCTTTACTATTTCTTTGCAATAACCTGTGAGTTTTCACGTAATTTTAAAGTTTATGTAAAGTAGGGTCTACATTTAAAAAACTTAACAATACACTAGACATTGATTCTAGCACTTTACTATTTAATTAAAATGTATTTTTTGTTACTAAATGAAAGTGAAGTTTAAGTAAAAATACGCACAAAAATCTTAATCAAATATTTCCGTCTGCTCAAAATCTTGTTACTTGAGGGGTGGGGTAGTCCTGCAGTGCCTACCCCTGTATGTGTGCTGCTACTAGGCGCGAACGGTGCGTTCTTTTTTGCTGCCTTCAAAGCCGCGAGCGTCGGCAACATCGTAGCCTCCTGTCCGCAAGCGGCGGTCTAAATCGCTGGCTTCAGGAGAAGTTTTTGCTGCTTCTTCGATCGTCACTCTGCCTTCTAGCACCAGTTTGTAAAGACCTTGGTTGATAATCTGCATTCCTTCGTAAGTATCATGTTCCATCAACCGGAAAGCTTCATCATCAGCACCTTTCATCAAGTAATCGTGCATAGCAGGTGTATTCACCAAAATATCGTGAACTGCTACCCGACGGTTGTCAACTGTTGGCAGCAAAAGTTGGGCAATTACCGCTACTAAAGAATCGCAAATTTGAAGCCGCATCGCCTGTTGTTCTTCAGGTGGGTAGAGGTTCAACAACCGATTAATAGCGTTAATGGCGCTGCGAGTGTGGAGAGTTCCCAATACTAAGTGACCAGTTTGAGCTGCTTGCAAAGCTGTATTGATGGTAACTCTGTCGCGCATTTCCCCGATCAGAATTACATCGGGATCTTCCCGCAAAACTGCGCGCAAAGCCTGCTGAAACTCGTGGGTATGCAAGCCGACTTCCCGCTGGCTGACCAAGCATTTTTTAGAAGGATGAATGAATTCGATCGGGTCTTCAATTGTAACTACGTGCTTTTGCTCCATCTGATTGAGGTGGTCGATCATCGCAGCTACGGTTGTGGATTTCCCCGAACCGGTAGGCCCCGTAACCAATATTAATCCCTGCGATCGCAAAATGATATTTTTGAGAACTTCTGGCAACCTCAAGGAATCGATAGTAGGTATTTCCAAACTAATCAACCGCAATACTATGGCACCGCCGCTGAGAGAATCAAAACAGTTTAGCCGACACCGCACGAAGCCAGGGTAAAAAATTGCTGAGTCTAATTCCTTGGTAGTTGCAAACTGTTTTCGCTGTTCGGGGGTGAGAATTTCGGCTAGGTAATTTTCAAAAATTTCTGGGGTTACTTTGGGGTGGTTAGTTGCTACTTGCATCACGCCCCGAATCCGAAATCGAGGTAGTTGGCCGACTCGAATGTGAATGTCGGAAGCGCTCGCTGCATGGGCATCTCTGACCATTTGTTCGATCGTACTGACGGGTGTCTCAACAGGCCGCTGCTGCTGGGCTGCGGGGGGCACACTCGGCGCTGGAGGCGGTGCGGGAGTTGCAGCCAAGGGCGGGGGCGGTGGCGGTGTTCGTCGGCGGCCTTGAGCCTCTGGTTGAACGGGTGTAGGATTGTTTAATGGGTTCATTTTTTGGTCTCCAGTCAATCGATTTTAGATTTTAGATTTTAGATTTTAGATTTACTCGACAGATTAATCTGGGAGCTTGAACTAAGCTCTAAAATTGGGGTATGTCCACAAAGCGAGTGTTGGGGCTTGTATCCGTTGTTGGGCGCGGTCAATGTATTAATTGCGAAAAAAGGCCCGATTTCTAATTTTATCGCTCGCAGCTAATTCGGTGTTAAATGCTGAGAATATTTTACAATTAGGCTTGATGGGGCGATCGAGTAATTAACAATTTCAACTCCTATGAACATCGGTCACAAAATCGCCGACTGGCTCGAAAATCGCGCTGTTACACCTGCCTACGCGGGTTGGCTGCTGTCGGGGATGACGGTTTTCTTTTTTGGGTCAGCAACTAATACAATGTCTGGGTGGCTGTACGTGCTCAGCGGTGGGGGTTTGGCGTTGTTGGGAGTAGCGGCGGTTTTGCCTGGAAAATCGCTCCGTGCCTTGGAAGTCCGTCGCCGCCCGATCGAACCGGTGAGTGCGGGCGATCAAATCACCGTTGAACTAGAAATCGAAAATCGCGCCCGCCAACCTAAGACTCTGTTACAAGTCATAGACATCTTGCCGTTTGTATTGGGAGAACCCGTCGCCCGCCCGATCGAAGTCATAGAGCCGAACAGTATATACAGGGATACATACTATCTCGAAGTCCGGCAGCGCGGCGTCTATCGTTGGCAAGAGATAAACTTGAGGACGGCGGCACCTTTAGGGTTGTTTTGGTGCAGACGCAGCCGCGCAGTCAAAGCGGTGGCGGTTGTGTATCCAAAGGTTTTGCCGTTGAGCACTTGTCCTTTGATCGATCGCATCGGTCAAGAAGACAGCCCGCAATTTTACAATCGCAGTCGATCGCAAACTGCTACCGAAGGTCTCACCCGCAACCTGAGACCTTACCGCCACGGAGACCCCACCCGCCTGATTCACTGGCGCACCAGCGCCCGCTACGGAGAACTGCGGGTGAGAGAGTTAGAAGTTGCAGCCGGCGGTCAAGAAATTATTATTGCTCTCGACAGCGCTGCGGCGTGGCAGCCAGAAGAATTTGAACGAGCCGTGACAGTAGCTGCGTCTCTTTACTTCTATGCTAGCAAGCGCCTGTTAAACGTCAAACTTTGGACTGCCGGGACTGGACTTGTTTCGGGGAACCGGGTAGTTTTGGAAACTTTAGCGGCGGTTAATGCTGGGGAAGATGCGATCGATAATCGGTCGAAACTGCCGATAATTTGGCTGACTCAAAACTCTGCAAGTTTAAACACTCTTTCCCCTGGCAGTCGCTGGGTACTTTGGTCGAGTGCCACTGCTGAAACAGGCGAAAAAATGTTAGTCAAACATGAGTTACCCGGTTTAGAAATTCGCTCCGATCGACCCTTAGAACTTCAGTTACAAGATCCTCTGGAAAGAGCGATTAGTTATTAAGTAAGATAGTCCACGAAAAAACCTGTGAAAGAGCGATTAGTTATGAAAATTGACTTGATTAATCTAAAATCTCAAGAAACATGATAAACTACAGAAGTATAATCCATAAACTTGAGCGTCTTACAGGAGCCGGCAATTGCTTGGCAAGTTAAGAGCAGGTTAGATTACTCGGACTCCGGTCGCAAACATCATATCTCATTCACCAAATAGGAGAAAAAATGAGTTTCTGGGAGAAATTAAAGCAGAACGTATCGCAAATGAACGATTCTCTGCAAACCAACATTTCCAAGTTTAAAAATAATGAGTTTGCTGAAGCCTCAATGGCAATATGTGCATTGATTGCTGCTGCTGATGGCACTATCAATACCGAGGAAAGACAAAAAACGGCGGCTCTAATAATTTCCAATGAAACACTCCAAATTTTTCCGGCGTCGGAGTTGAAGCAAAAATTTGATTTTTATTGTGAGAAGCTCTCACAGGACTTCGATTTTGGTAAAATTGAGGCTATCCAAGCGATAGGGAAACTTAATAAAAAACTAGACCAAGGTCGTGCCGTCATCCAAATTGGCATTATTATCGGTGGTGCGGATGGTAATTTTGACAAAGATGAAAAGAAGGTTGTCAAAGAAGCTTGCCATGCTGTGGGCATTAATCCTGGGGAATTCGATCTCTAAATTCAGCTATTTCCTGGTTCTAGCCCATCAATTATTCAAGGCTTGATATCTGCGAATAGCATTGTTCATTGAGTTTATTTGCTCTGCGTGAAATGAGGGAGGCATTAAGCTATGAACAGTATGAAGGAGTCCATTGTGCATGACATCGGTCGGAAGTGCAGAATGATCGAGTCCTAGTGTATGTCCTATTTCATGGGCAATGGTATTTGCAATTAAGTTAGATAGTTGATTGAGACTAAGGCTGGCATTGTAAGAAGCATAGAATACTTGGTCAATCCGAATAATCGCCCGATCTGTAACCATTCCCGATTTGAAGCTAGCCACGCCGAGATAGTCAACCGGCTGGCTATCAACGAATATATAAACATGAGTAAAATCTTCGCCCCACTCTTTGCGATCGGGGGGATCGGAGGTCAAAAATACCTTGACGCTTCTAAATGCGCCGTAGAGTTTGGAGAAAGCGTCCATCAGTAAGGAAAAGATCGCTTCTTTATTTTCGGGTGCGACATCCATTCCTGATAAATCTACCCAAATACAACGGCGAAAATCGCTATCATTATCAATTAGAACTCTTCCACAGGAAGGGCAAAACTCCCACTGAGGCTGGGTACGGGAACGACAGCCGTGACAGCGGAGTTTGGGGGTTCTAGTCAGGTTTAGCCGTTGAGAGAGGGGGAGTTTTAGCTTGCGATTGTGTTTGGTTAAGTCTAGGCGATCGTACAGCGACATTGACTGAGTGTAAGAATTTTTTCTCGTAACATAACGTATTTTTCATCTCATGTAAATTACGCTGATTACTTCAGGTATTTCAACAAAACAAAGGGTATTCATCGTTGTTGTCCACTTCTGATTCCAGGAAGTAAGGAGCATCTATGTACCGAAGGAGTTGTTAAGCATAGGTTTTCACAAGTTCCTGTAACCCATTAACCTTAACACCGTTACCGATGGCTGCCATTTTCCACTCATTATTATGCTTGTAGATTTCTGCCATCAGCATCCCCGTCATGCCTTTGTATTCAGAACCTGAGAGGTTGTATTTTGCAAGTTCTTGATTATTAGACGTATTAACCAAACGCACAAACGCATTTTGAACTTGTCCGAAGTCTTGCTTGCGTGCAATGCAATCGTAAATGTTAACTGTAAAAACCAGTTTGACAATTTGCGAGGGAATTCGAGATAAATCGACGAGAATTTGCTCGTCATCTCCCTCTCCCGCTCCAGTCAAATTATCACCTAGATGCGTAATAGCTCCTGAACGGTGGGAGAGATTGCCAAAATAAACGATATTGGTCATATCATTCACTTTGTCATTTCCATCTAAACAAATCACTGAGGCATCCAGGTCATAATCGGGAGCACTGCTAAAAGCCCCAAACAAACCTCCACCGGAGCGTTTCGCCACATCCCACCCTAATCCGCACATCAGTTTTGTTAGCCCGGGTGCTTCTTTGGAAAGCGAGATGCGCTGTCCTTTTTGTAGGTTAATTCCCATGTGTTTTACCTTTTAGCTATAGCGATCGAGTAATGCTTGTAAACCACCTTGATAACCTGAGCCCACTGCATTGAGACGCCACTCGCCGTCTTTCCGGTAGAGTTCAGCCATGATCAGTGCTGTCTCTATGGAATAATCTTCTACCAGGTCATAGCGAACAGCTTCCTGTTGTGTTTGGGCATTAACGAGCCGCACGAAGGCATTTTGCACCTGACCAAAATTTTGACGGCGTTGCTGTGCTTCATGGATGGTTACAGTTACAAGAATTTTTTGGACATCATTAGGCACTTTTTTGAGGTTGATTTTGATAACTTCATCATCCCCCTCGCCGGCCCCCGTGAGATTATCTCCCAGGTGCTGCACTGATTTGTCGGGATCTGGACTTGTGAGATTGTTGTAAAAAATGAAGTGGTTGTCAGAAATTAATTTTTCGTTAGCACCTAAGAGGAACAATGATGAGTCTAGGTCAAAGTCAGAGCCCGTGTCTGTAGCTTTAACGTCCCATCCCAGTCCTATGAATACTTCTGAGAGACCGGGTGAAATTTTCTCAAGCGATATCCGTTGTCCTTTGCTCAGAGATACTGCCATGATTCAATCTTCCTCTTTATTAGAAGTGGTTATGGAGGGAGGCGCGGACTTGAAAACTTTTTTAAGTTTTTGCTGGAAATAGTTGTAGAATTTTTAATCTTAAATAATAAGAATATTAGCTAACTGTGCAGATGTCAATAGGGATGACAACTCTTAATTATTTTTTGGGTCTGAGTACAAAGTAATCATGCCCTGCCTCCCACAGTTGTGTATTCTCAACTTGGGTTATTGTGCTTGTGTATTTTGAACTCTCGGAACTTGACTCTGTTTTGTGATGCAAGTGACCATTACCAGGCCGTTTCCACAAGGCCCTCCGCTTGGAAGTCTCCTGTGATGCAATACCATCGACTTGTGGCGTCGATGGTGTTGCGACGGATTCCCAACTCTTGAGCGGCTTCGATTTTCTTCATGCCATTTAACTCGATCGCTCGGATGACCTGATGAAGGATGTATAAATGTACAGTTTGGGCCCAAAAGTCGGCGCGATCGCTCTGCAAAACTGGCCACTAATTGTAGTCTATTTTCTAACCGACGAAAGCGGTTGCTATAGTTTAATTTAAATGCCGATCGGCTCGAATCGAACTCTTTGCCTGACAATAAAATCTTAATCCCTATCACTCCGTAGTGTCGGGGAGAATTTCGACTACATACTCCGGTACATATTCGGGTCGATTTTCGGACCGATTCGGGGGCAAATTCTTGGGCAAATTCTCCGGTGGATGCTCGATCCTGACTCGCCGGATCGGAAGATTTGCAATTAGTGCTGTGGCCCGCTGGTCGCTCTCCAGCGAGAACTCAGACCCAGTGGTATCGATTTCCACGTAGCGAGACACCACCTCTAGAATTTCTCGGCGCATCGACTCAACCATTTCTGGGCTGAGTTCTGAGCGATCGTGGGCTAGAACCAGTTTGAGGCGCCGTTTTACCTCGTCGCGGCTGTTGTCAGGGGTGCGCGGGAAAAGTCGTTCGAGAAGTGTGTGTATCATGGGTCAGGCTGATTTGTCAAGGGTTAGGCATAGAAAACGTTATACGATTTTCGATTTTCGATTGGGGAATCACTCATTCCCTAATGGTTTAAAGTTGACCTACAGTTTCATTCTTTTTGGGAACTGGTGTCACTGGGGGAAAATTTGGGCTAGTTTTTTTGATGAAGTCGCTGCTGTTAAAGATCGATCGCCCATATTGCAGCACATCACATAATTTTAGTATTTAAGAACTTGCGGAGGCGAGTAAAGAAGTTTTCTCGATGGGGATTGAGATCTAGAAATTCAACTTTTTCGCCTTCTAAGCGGCGGGCAATATTGTCGAAGGCAGTTCCAGCTAAAGAGGCCGTTTCCGACAATACTAATGGTTCGCCTCGGTTGGTGGAAACGATGACGCGCTCGTCGTCGGGAACCACGCCTAACAGCGGAATGGCGAGGATTTCCCGCACGTCTTGCACCGACATCATATCATTTGCCAGCACCATTGCGGGTCTGATCCGGTTGACGATCAGGTTGATTTTCTTGACATTGTTGGCTTCCAGCAGCCCGATGACTCGATCGGCATCGCGGACAGCAGCGATTTCGGGAGTGGTGACAATTATCCCTTCTTGAGCCGGCGCGATCGCATTTTGAAAACCTTGTTCAATTCCAGCAGGAGAGTCGATCAAAATATAGTCGTATTTTGCTCCCAACATCCCCACAAGCTGCTTCATTTGCTGGGCGCTGATGGCATCTTTCATCCGAGTTTGGGCAGCCGGCAACAGCACCAAGCGCGGCTGCCGCTTATCTTTCACCAAAGCTTGCTCTAATCGGCACTCTCCAGCGAGAACTTCTAATGCCGTGTAAACAATCCGATTTTCTAAGCCCAGCAGCAAGTCTAAATTTCTGAGACCGAAATCGGCATCAATTACGGCAACGTTGCGCCCCCGCTTAGCTAAAGCCATGCCGAGATTGGCTGTGGAGGTGGTTTTTCCTACCCCGCCTTTCCCTGATGTAACAACAATAATGCGAGCCATAAGCGATTTTAGATTTATTGGGAATTTGTGATTTGTGATTGGTAATTAGTAATTGGTAATTGGCAATGGGTAATTGGTCTTATTATCGGTTGATGATTAGCAACGATTATTTGGCAATTTGGCAGCAATCTGTTATTCAGTGAATTAACTCAAAACTCAAAACTCTCCTTGTAATACTAATTCTATATGAAGCTGCGCTTAATTTTAAAATCGTCCTTTAGTGGCTGATTTAGCCAAGGGAAAAATTATCAAGTGCAGGCTTAAAGAGAAATAGTATTACAAATTACCCATTACCAATTCCCAATTACCAATTACCGATTACTCATTACCCCCGACTAACTGCGATTTGTCAAAATCAGAGGCTCTACCGATCCGAATCCCTTGGGGCGTCACATAGGCGACTTCCGGGAAAAACTGAGCGGGTGAGGTTTCTGGGCCTCTGGCAACATACTTAGCAATCCTAATCACCATCGGTTCCATCTGCAAGGTCATAATCACGCTTTTGGTGTTGCCACCGGCACCGGCGTGCACGACTCCCCGCAAACGGCCCCAAACTAGGATATCGCCTCCGGCGATGACTGAGCCGCCGGGATTTACGTCTCCCAAAAGTACGACGGTGCCAGGATGGCGAATTTCTACGCCCGATCGCACTGTCATCTGCAAATATAAAGGTTCCGCCAGCGATTGCGGTTTTTCAGCGGCGGCTTTATTCAGGGAAGAAACCGGAGGCTGCTGTTCTACACAATAGCCTGCTGTAGCTGCGGCAACGGCGGTTTGGCGGCGACTGGTGTGGACTCGTTTGAGTTGCAGTTCCACTTCGGAGAGGGCATCGGCGATTTCTTGCAGTTGGCGGATATCTAAAAGTCGATCGTTCCCCATCAATTGTACTTCTGCGTTTGGCTGCCAAAAGCGTTCTCCTGCGTTCAGTCTGACTTTTAGCTGCTGCCAAAGTTCAGTCCAAGTCGAGGCGGAGGCTGTTGCGGGTTCGCTATTGGTTTCTGGGGGGAGTAGCAACAGTAGCTGTCCATCTTCGGTTTTGAGTCTGACTTGCAGCTCCAAGCTGACTTCGGGTGTTGATTGAGGGGCGGCAGCGGCTCCGGCGGTGGCATCGGGTGTCATGGACAGGTCTGAGTTCAGGTAGGGACAGGTTAACATCAATATTAGCTCGATCGGTCTTTTGGCTCAGCTTCGTTTGTGAACAAGATTTTTTTTATTAACCGCAGAGGGCGCAGAGGACACAGAGAAAGAGAATAGAGAGGAGAAGAGAGAAATAGTTTTGACAAGCTATAGCAATCCTCGCATCATTTGTGAATTTCTTACTCCGTCCCCGCGAGTTCGGGGAGAGTTGGGGAGGGGTAAAAAATTCACGACTCCTGCAAGGATTGCTATATGATAATTCAATAATAACGGGCTTACTAATTATTGATTTTTAATTACGTTATGCAACAAATTGAACGTTATCGCGGCAGTCTTCTCGGTTTGGCAGTTGGCGATGCTTTGGGAACAAGTTTAGAGTTCTGTCGCCCCGGAACTTTTACACCTATTAACGATATGATTGGCGGTGGCCCGTTTCGACTGCAACCGGGTGAGTGGACGGATGATACTTCGATGGCGCTTTGTTTGGCCCAAAGTTTGATTGAGAAGCAAGGTTTCGATCCAGTCCATCAGTTAGAAACTTATTTGCGGTGGTGGCGAGACGGACATTTGAGCAGTACGGGCGAGTGTTTTGATATTGGCAATACGGTTCAGCAAGCTCTTTGGAAGTTTGAAGATACAAGAAAACCTTACTGCGGTTTTACCGATGCTCAGACTGCTGGCAACGGTTCGATTATGCGCTTGGCTCCCGTGCCTTTGTTTTATGCTACAAATCCTTTGGAAGTCATAGAAAAATCTGGAGAAAGTTCGAGAACTACTCACGGTGCTGCTACTTGTGTGGATGCTTGCCGTTATTTGGGTGCTTTAATTGCGGGGGCGGTGAATGGAGTTGCTAAAGATGTGTTGCTGTCGGAAAGATATTGTCCTATTTCGGGATATTGGGCCGCAAATCCGCTGGTAGCAGAGATTGATGAGATTGCGGCGGGTTCTTTTAAATTGCGACAACCTCCTGAAATTAAAGGTACTGGTTATGTTGTCAAGTCTTTGGAGGCGGCACTTTGGGCGTTTTACAACAGTTCTTCTTTTGCCGAAGGCTGTTTGTTGGCTGTGAATTTGGGCGACGATGCGGATACAACTGGTGCGGTTTACGGACAGTTGGCGGGGGCTTTTTACGGAGAATCTGGTATACCGGAAAAATGGATCTCGCAATTAGCCGATCGCACTTTAATTGTATCTTTTGGCGATCGGCTTTTCTCTTTATCTAGTTAAAACCGATGTTTTAAATCAAGGGTGACAATTCCCAGGCATAACATAAATAATTGTAGATACTGTCAGGACTTGTTTCATGACAAGATTGTATTACGTATGGAATAAATTCTGTTGTTTTTATAGATAATTTGTTCAGCTCTTGAGCCTCACGCGCATTCCTCCCGTCACTCACCGGAGTACCGTTAGACTGCGGGACTCCTGCTGTTTTAATTGAAAAAACGTGCATTTCTCGGACGCAGATAATACCCTTTCTTCACTATTTCATCGGGACACAGCATTGTTGTGTCCCTACTGTATGCAAGCGCGATCTCATTTGAAAAATACCCTGTTAATAAGTCAACTTTTCTTCGCCCGTAATTTGCACTTTCCCACCTTCTCAAGACTCTTCGCTAGCTCTTAGCTGAGTAGGTTGGCTACCTTGTTTGATGTTGATGCTAATTTTTTTAGATCCTTTGTTTTCCAAGTCTCGGATGTAGTCGTTCGAGTTGTCGGAAGCTTCCTGTCTGCTGTCATAGGGCCCGAAGTAATAGGTACGCTTTGGCGAATCTGTATCAACTTCTACCCACCATTCGTCGCGTCGAGTGCTGCTAGCAGGTTGAGCTAGTAGCCAAAAAGCCGTGAAAAACATACCCAACATAGAGATTTCAAACATATTTACCTCTGGGAATACTTAAGTAGTGTTTACTCTTATCAACTTATCCGGGCAAATAACTCGATCGCCTCATCCTCAGTGCTGATTTGACGCAGGTAATTTTTGAGAGTAAGTGCTGCATCAAATCAGCATTTTGGTGGAGAAGAGTTCTAGGCTGGGTGGCGGTAAGTGACTGCTAGACATACAAAGTCCGCAAGGTAAGGACTAGAAGAAGAGTGTGTTTATATTATTGTTGAGGTTTGAGTTAAGTCAAAACTCAACTTTTTTAAATCTCTACACTTGCTGATAATTCTTCTTCGCAAATGGTAAGATGCGAAGGCTGACAGCGTTTGATGCGGATACTAACCCTTTTAGCTCCCTCGCTTTCCAAGTCTTCGATGTAGCCTGGAATATTGCTGGAAGCTTCTTTGTCGGTGTCGAAGGGGCCAAAATAGTAGGTACAGTGGGGCAAATCGGTGACAATTTCTACCCACCATTTCTCAGACCGGCGGTGGTTCGGCCCGGCCAACACGGACAAGACTGCAACGTAGATACAAAATAAATAAAATCCGAGCATCTTTATTCTTGAGGGTGGTTTAATTTATTATTTAAATCTATCAAAATAATTTGCCAGATCGAATCAACCTCAGTGCTGATTTTGCGTCGATCGACTTTAGATGCGAGATTTTATATCTTAGATTTTTCCTCCCATCTAAAATCTAAAGCAAAACCCGCCGATGCGGGTTGTTTGCTAACTAAAAAATGCTCTTTTTCCAAACTAGATGGCTGGGCAAACCTCAGCTTGCTGAGGTTTAGCGCTTGCCTTTGGGGAACTGTTCGATACCAGCCCAACCGTAGAAAACCAGCTCGTCATTCTGAACTCGGCAGCGGTCTACTCGCAGTTGAGTGCCTTCTAAGGCAAATTTGTCTAAGTCTAGCAAGTTATTTACGTGGGCAATTATAGCTTGACCCAAGTCTACTGCTTGCCCGTCACCGCCGTAAGTAACGCTGACAAATTGGATTTTACGTCGGTCTTCTACTTGCAATTGAGCTGTAATATCTATTTTGACCGGTTCGCTGGCCTCGCCTACGGTAATTTCGGACTGAAGCCGAATTGATTTGTCGGTTCCGAAGCTGACTTCAGTGTTTTGA
Organism: Microcoleus sp. B4-C2; assembly: GCF_036705265.1. Lineage (NCBI taxonomy): Bacteria > Bacillati > Cyanobacteriota > Cyanophyceae > Oscillatoriales > Microcoleaceae > Microcoleus > Microcoleus sp. B4-C2. The sequence goes on along the minus strand of NZ_JAUBUB010000017.1, from coordinate 17,956 downwards.
AAGTGCAGAGATTGCTCTTGGTACTTCAGCTTCTGGAGTTTTTCAACTACAAAAGGTGTATTGAATGAGGTGGTTAAATCCGATCGACTTAAGACTACTCGCATATTTGCCTGGGTAGGCTGCCGCAATTTCACTTGACCTGCAAAAATCGCCCCAAAATCAATGGAGAGTGCTTGCAGATAGAGTTCCATCACTTCTATGCGAAGGCCGTTGTACATCAACATACCTTTGCCAACGAAGTCGAAACCGTCGATGCTTCCCTGCAAGAGTTTGGCTACTGGTTCGACTCGGATGTTGGCCTCGGCCTTTTCAGAACGCTTGAATAAGGCTGCGATCGCAGCTCCTGCTACTTTACTAACAAGGCGATCGCCACTTTGACCTTGAAAGGATGTACCGCTAAACAAAGCTGCTACCATTTATTCGTTTGCTCATCTACAGTCGCCATTATAACCTCATATTAAGAAATGTAAAAATAGCTTGTGCTTATTCACATCATAAGCAGATCTTGTTTTTTGTCTGTCTTCAAAACAACATTGTTGAAATTTAAAGGCTCAGGGGGGTGCCTTGGAGACAGGCGCGATCGAGCAAAGCTCCATCCCAAACGGTTTGTTCGATCATGGCGCAAAGCAAATTAGCCCCGGTCAAGTTAGCGCCGCGCAATACGGCTCCATTCAGGATCGCTTCTTCCAAGTCAGCTCCCGATAAATCAGCGCCGGATAAATTGGCATGGCTCAAATCGGCACCAAGCAAAATTGCCCTAGCCAAAGCAGCGCCCCGCAAATCGGCGCCCCGCAAATCGACACCGCTCAAATCCAAATTGCCGATGGATGCCCCCGTCAAAAAAGCACCCCCAAAACTGGCGTCGCGGACTAAAGCGTTAGCGAAGGAAGCTCCCCGCAAATCGGCATTCCGAAAATCTGCCCCTCGCAGGTTGGCGCCGCTCAAGTCAGCGCCGCGGAGGTTGGCTCGCAATACGGCCCGCTGCAAGTTAGCGCCGGCGAGATTAGTTCCACTCAAGTTGGCTTGAGACAAGTTAGCACCGGCGAGATCCGCTCCCGCTAAGTCTTGGCCGGCTAAATCAGTGCCGGCCAACATCAAAATTTTGCCTTTGCGTATGGCTTCGAGGTCATTAGTCATTAGTCAGTTGTCAGTTGTTGGTTGTCAGTTGTTGGTTAACAGTCAACAGTCAACAGTCAACAGTCAACAGTCAACAGTCAACAGTCGAGTTATTTTATAATGCCGGAGCGGCCGAGGTCGTTCGATCGCCCTCCTCCAACCACACGTTAGGCAGTTGGCTTGGGCGAGTTGGTAACTCCATCAAACCAATTTCTGTCATTCTGACGACGTTGCTGAGAGTTTCCAGCAAAGCCGGATCGAAGCGAGTGCCCGACAGTTCGCGGCACTGTTCCAAAGCTTCGCTCAAACTCAAAGCCGGACGATCGCCACGTGGTTGAGTCAGTTCTTGAAAATAAGCGACTAACCCCAAAATCCGCGAAGTCATCGGTATCGCTTCGGCTCGCAAACCCTCTGGCCTGCCGCTGCCGTCCCAATATTCGAGTTTATGCTTGACAATTTCCGCTACAGGTGCTAGTTCCGGCATTGCTTGCAGCAGTTGGGAACCAATGAAACTGCGATCGCGCCAAAACGAGAAAGTTGCTTCGTCAAAAGCATCGGGAGTGCGATCGAACACCTCATTCGGGGCCGAAATTAAGCCGACTCGAAATAGCAATCCAGCCAGCCGCAGCCTCCGCAACTGCAAAGCCGGCAAATCCAGCAGTTGACCCAAAGTTTCCGACAAAGCCGCCACCTGCAAGGACGCTGTAGGATTTGAGGTATCGCGTTCGTCCACGCGCTGGGCCATTCGCAGAAAAGCTTGAAGTTTGTTAGCGTTCAAATTACGACTGACACGCAAAGCTTGACCTTCCAATTCCCACAACTCGCGGGTTTGGCGGTTAATTGCTACCATTTGCTGCTGAGAACTTTGCAGGTAAGTGACTATCCGCGATACCACGCCACTAATGTCGGCCAAGGGCGGGCCTTTGGTTGCCAGGATTTCGTGGTACATTTCCAGCAAACTGTCGGCCAAGGGAGAGTTGTAATATCGCGTCTGTTCTATAAAAATTTCAGCAGCAGCCGACACCAAAGACTGGTCAAACGACCACAAGCCGTAGAACTTTCGTTCTGTATCTACTTCAGGCTTGCCTTCTGGCAAGTATTCTTGGTCTGAAAGTTCGCGACAAAGCACCATTGCTTTGTATGTCGGGGCGAGGATGATTAAATTCCATTCTTGAATTATGGGATCGCTCTCATCAAGATTTATTAAAGATACATTTTCTAATTGCCCGGTTTTGTGGGTAGCGAAACCGCTGTCGGCTACTGCACCGATGACAACGCGCCTAGAGGCATTAGCAATATCTAGGTAGCGATCGGCTTCCTGTAAATACCATTTACCCTGCTGAAACGTTACCAAAACTAAGGGTTGGAGTTCACTCTTGTCCCCGCCACTGGTTTGCAAAATGTGGTCTTCTAGGGCGTGACATAGGGCTACTAGGGTGTTTTTGAAGTATACCCCGTAGCTAGAAGGCAGTTTTCCGTCGGGAAGTGTAGCTTGTAGTCTAGCGAGAGTTGATTCTGAATTCATTGCAAATGGCGGTGCCGGCTCTTAACTTAATTGTAGCGGGCGATCGAACTTCTCGAAAAGACTTTTGGCAAAAATCCGAGTTTTTGAGTTTTTACCGCTTCGCAACCGAGTCAATCGATTTTAGATTTTAGATTTTAGATTTTAGATTTTAGAATTGACCCACGGATAAGTTCGGGGGTTCCTTTATCGGATACAGGTTTTTTATTTCTCCGTCCTGAGTCTGCGAAGGAATGAATCCGGCGGCTTGTATCCTGGATGCTTTCGGTCAATGTAGAGTGCGCCGAAGACTACCTGATTAATTTTAGCAATTTTCTGGAAACCCTCTGTCTTTGGCTGAGTTTTTTTCAGACGAGAAACCTCCCAAGAGGAAGACGCTAACTCAATTAGGTATTAACTACTATTTGAAAACAATATTATTAGGAATTCTGAGCGTGCTTCAACAAAATAGAAGTTTAGGGGAACAGGCGATCGACAAAGTGGCCGAGATTGCTATTGCTAGCAAATTAGACGAATCCGAAACTTTGTCTGTCACAGTTAACACCGATCCGGGCCAGCTAGCCCAGGGAGAAGTAGAGGCCGTTGCGGTTGAGGGCAAAGGATTGGTAATGCAACAAGATTTGCGCGTGGAAGAATTGCAAATTCACGTCAAGGATATTGCTGTCAATCCCCTCACCGCTATGTTTGGTAAAATTGAACTGAACGGGCCTGCCTTCGGTGGGGCGCGCGCAGTTTTAACAGAAAGCGATATCAACCGCGCTTTTAATTCCGAATACATCAGCAGGAAACTGAAAAACTTAAAAGTTACTGTTGAGGGACAACTGCTGACAATAGACGTTAAAACTATTGAGTGCCAATTGCTAGCCGGAAAAATCGCTTTAAATGCTGAGGTATTGGTACGGGAAACTGCCTCAACTGAAAAAATTTATTTTACAGCAAAACCTGAGATCGCAGCGGGCGGTTGGGCAATTTCTCTTCAGGATGTCGAGTATCCCGAAAACAAGGAATTTTCGCCGGAGTTAACAGCAGCTTTGGCGGACAAGGCTGGTGAGGTTTTAAACTTGCGAAATTTTGAAATTGAGGGAATGTCCCTGCGAATTCAGCAGCTAAATGTGGAAGCTGGTGTGCTAACTTTGCAAGCTGAAGCGAAAGTAGAACAATTCCCTAATTAGGAGCTTGTAGGGTGGGTCAGAAACAAAAAAGCTCTTCAATTCCAGCAACTATTGGAACTGGCGCACCCTATGATTATGCTTGGCTTTGGAAAAATCTCCGCCGTTGATGAAATCCCTCTAAAGTTATAAAAAAGTCGATAGCAACCGGCACCAAAATATCACCGCCGTTAGAGGCAGGGATGGGGACTTAACTTTTACTCTTAACAAGTAGTAGTAAAAAATTGGAAAAGTTTTGTGAACACTGTAACTGCTTTTTTTGAAAGACTGCGTATCGGTCAATTTTTGAGTCAATTGTTGACTGTATTTATGGCAGGTGTGCTGCTGTTTACCAGTACCGCTTGCAATGCGGGCGATGTTCGAGGAGCTCGGCCTGAGAATCCTCCCGTTCAAGCTGGAGGAATGAATAACCCTCACAAGGGTGGCGGTGATGGATACACGAATTATAAAACCTCCACAGATCCTAAAGTAAATCAGTCCCCTGCTCAAGCAGAAAAGAATCGGGCTGATTTGGCGATTATCGGCGATCGTCTCCTGGCTGCGACTACCGCTGAATCTAATTCCTCAAAGCTGCTTTATCCGGGTTCTGCACCGATGGAAACTGACAAGTTCGACCTCGAACTCGGCGGAGATAAAACTCTGTTAGAAGCGCCAGACGGACAGCCGGCTAAGGCTCAACCCGTATTCGATCGCAGCGATCCCGATGCCAATATTTTAGAGAGAGTAGGCGCCGCCTTTAAGGATGCTTCTGGTTTCCTCCAAGATAGCGCTGAAGATGCCAAGGAAAGCTCGGTTACGAAACTCAATCCGCTGCAAAAATAAGCTAGCATAACTGGCGCGGTATCGCCGATTTGTAGGGGTTTTTTCAGAATAGCCCCTACACTATATTCACAAGATTTACCCAGAAATTCTATATCTGTCTTGGACGCAGAATCTCTAGGTGCGCTGGACGCACCTTACCCTATATTAATCCTCTAAAATTACTTTTTTCGTAAGTCCTGTATATCTATGGTGCTTATGGCGCACCTTACGTTATATGTATCATGTAAAACTACTTACTTTTTTCGTAAGCCCTGTATATTTAGGATGCTTAGGGCGCACATTACCGATATTTGATATTTTAGATGGGGATTTTAAATTTCTAGGACTTGTGCAAAAAATGGGAAAATGAACCATTGAAATTGCAGCGCTCCGGCTGGCAATGACAAACTCGCACTGACCGAGTTTTCTCATTAATTAATGCACAAGTCCTGCTTTTATTCCTCTAAAGAAACTTTGTTTTATTTACCTTTGGAGTCAGAAACATCAGCAATCAAATCGTCTTTATCAACTTTCGGTACAAAATCAGGGCGTTCTTTGGATTCCCAACCGGGTGGGCGCTTGGAGTTGTACCAGGCGATCGACCCGATCGTAACTGCGGCAATAAAGCCAGCGACAAGAACTGCTATTGGGGTCGTCAAGCTGACATCTGTCATGATAGTTAAATCCTTATCTACTCTACTTTTACATTATCTTAAGTGTTAATGCCGTTTGGTTGATATATCGGAAGACAGAAAAATTGACAGAATTGCCGTCATAATGTTTAGAGGTTGAAAATAGGAGAGCTGATTTTATGCGGTTGGGGACAATAGCATTGCTGTTGGCTGCTAGTTTCAGCTTGGGTGCTTTACCGCTAACGGGATGGGCGGTGCGAGTGTTTAGCCGCCGAGATTTGAGGGCGCTGGGCACGGGGAATGTGGGCGTGTCGGCTGCTTTCATTCATGGGGGGAAATTAGCGGGAATTGCTGCGGTGTTGGCGGAAATTGCCAGGGGTATTTTGCCGGTTTTGGCGGGGCGATTTTGCTTCCCGGATGCACCTGCGATCGCGATCGCCCTGTTAATTCCTCTAGTTGCGGGCAGATATGCGATCGCCGGAGGTGGAGGCGTGACCAATGCTGTTTGGGGTCTTTTGGTATTTTCGCCGCCGGTGGCTGTATCATCGGGCATTTGGGGGCTGCTGGTGTGGGGTTTGGCACAGCGGTGGTGGGGTGAGGGCGATCGGGCGAGACTCTTTGCTTCCCGTTGCGGGTGTCTGTGTACCCCAATCTGGGTTTGGGTGTGGCGACAATCAATGCCGGAATTTTTAGCAGCAGCAGGATTAGCTTTGTTGTTAGCAGCAATTAATTTCAGTCAAGGTGATGATATGGCTTTATCTAAATCAGAACAATTGTTTTCTCTTGATGACTCGTTAGATGCTGCAATCTGCGGTGATAAAGCGGCTAAATTGTCTCAACTCAAACGAGCCGGGTTTAATGTACCTGCTGGTTTTATATTGCCATCGAAGGAAGAAGGAAGAGGGAAGAAGGAAGAAGGAAGAAGGAAGAGGGGAGAAGGAAGCAGGAATGAGGAAAATGCCGATCGACTGTTAATCAGTAATTCTGTAATCCAAAATCTAAAATCCAAAATCCAAAATCGAATGATTGTGCGCTCTTCTGCTGCAGGAGAAGATGGCGATACGAGTTCAGCCGCCGGACAATATCAAACTATTGGCCCTGTTTTCACTGAAGCAGAATTACTCGACGGCATTAATCGCTGCCGCCAGTCTTATTGGACTTCCGAAGCAGTGGCTTACCGCCGACAGCGACAATTGCCAGACACCAAAATGGCTGTATTAATTCAGCCTTATATTGACAGCCAATTTGCGGGAGTCATGTTCAGTCGCAATCCTTTAGATGGCGGTTCCCAGGTAATTATTGAAGCTTTACCGGGAGGAGCAGAAGCTGTTGTCGGCGGACAATGTACTCCGGTTCATTTAGAAATTGATTTTAGTCAACCTGAATCATTAGAAAAAAAATTAACTGAAGTTCAAAGTAATTCAATTATTGCTCAATCCATTTTAGCAGAATTGGTGAAACAAGCCCAAGCTATTGAAGCATTTTTTCACGGAGTCCCGCAGGATATTGAATGGAGTTGGGATGGCGAAAAAGTTTGGATTTTGCAAAGCCGCCCAATTACTAATTTGCAGCCTTTTTGGACGCGCACTATTGCAGCAGAAGTGATTCCCGGTGCAATTCGCCCGCTAACTTGGTCGATTAACCGGCCGCTGACTTGTGGGGTTTGGGGGGAGATTTTCAAGGTGGTTTTGGGCGATCGCGCCAGTGGCTTAAACTTTAATGAAACGGCAACTTTGCTGGGTTCTCACGCCTATTTTAATGCGACTTTGTTGGGCGAAATCTTTCGGATGATGGGATTGCCGGAGCAGGGTTTGGAATTTTTGCTGAGAGGGCAAAAGATGGGCAAGCCGCCTTTGGGGAAGATTTTGCCTTCTTTGCCTGGTTTGTGGCGTCTGGTGCAGCGAGAAAGGGCGCTCAATGCAGAATTTAAGGGCGATCGTAGTTCTATTTTCCTCCCGGCACTGCAAAGTTTGGAGAAGGAAGAAGGAAGAGGGAAGAAGGAAGAAGGAAGAGGTTGGAGCGAAGAAGAAATATTAATGCCCAATGCCCAATGCCCAAGGCTCGATTATCAATATTTGTTGGAATTGTTGGAGAGAGCGGAGCAAATTCAGGAGTGGCTGAAACCGATTACTTACTACAATATATTAGGGCCGATCGGGCTGGCTATTCGCAAGGCAATTTTTCGCGTTAATGATGACTGGCTGGCTAATGACAGCGCTCCTGAAATTGCTTCGGTGCGAGCTTTACAGCAGTTGGCTCAGAAATTGCGACAAGCTGCTGTTTCGCAGCCTGACGAAACTGGTTCAGTCGCAGATTTAGCACAGACATTTGCGGAAACTCCGGCTTTACAAGCAGATTTTGAAAAGTGGCTTGATATTTACGGATATTTGAGCGAGGTGGGAACGGATATTGCGGTTCCTACTTGGCGAGAACAACCGGAAGTTTATCAAAAGTTGCTAATAAATATGGCTCAAAAAGCCGAAACTAATTTAGTAGTTGAAAAGCGTGAAACAAAATTGACTTTTTCGCAGAAGTGGCGATTAGATAAATGTCAAGAAAGAGCTCTTGTCAAAAACGAAATTAGCGAAATTTACGCGCGGTTGTTGGCTCATTTACGGTGGACTTTTTTGGAGATTGAAGCTTGCGGATTGGCAATGCAGGTGTTTCAGGAAAGCGGGGATATTTTTTATCTGGAATTTGGGGAGATTCAGCAGTGGATTCGCAGCGGCGCGAGTGTTTCTTTTCAAGATACAATTAGGGAAAGGCGCCAACAGTTAAAAGCCGATCGCGATCGCCCGATTCCCCCTGTTGTCTACGGCAATTTGCTGCCAAATTCTCACAGAAGGGCGATCGACTCCGCAACATCGGAAACTAATATCATCCAGGGAATTCCAGCAAGTATTGGTAGTGTCGAAGGCTTTGTCAAGATTTGCCGCACCGCGAGCACGGATTTAGGAGAAAATGCGATCGCAGTAGTTCCTTACACCGATGCAGGTTGGGCACCGCTGCTATTAGGAGCAACAGCAATTATCGCCGAAGTTGGCGGCCAACTATCTCACGGAGCAATAATCGCTCGCGAGTACAAAATTCCCGCAGTTATGAATATTTCTGAAGCTACAACTCGCTTCCGAGACGGTCAAAAAGTGCGAGTAGACGGGTATCTCGGCACTGTAGAACTGCTGGAATAATTAGGAACAGGCAAGATGCCTGTTCCACAAAGAGTTGATTTCTTGTGGAACAGGCATCTTGCCTGTTCCTAAAAAGATTATTGAAAATGGTGCAACATCTCAGCAATCTCGTAAACCCGTCCCAACTTTCCTAGGCTGTTAAGAAATTCTGGAGAACATAATTCCCCAGATTTCTACCCGCACTCAAACCATTTACGTTAGCACTCATGAAATGAATCCCTCCGTAAATTCGACTTATACCCGATTCGTCGGCCGCTTCGCTGAAGTTTTGATAGGTTCGCAAAGTGTTGACAGATGGATCACCTCGATCGGCAAAGCCGTAATCTGAACCAAATACAGCACTCATAACAGGATCAGCGGCACCACTAAAGGTACTGTGGCCCGAGGTATACTCAGGGAACGGCGGAGTAGTTAGCAGAGGCGTCCACAGGGGGTCGGCTGTCGTGTTGGGATTGTTGTCTGTGTCAGCTTGGCGGATAGCTGTCAGCGGCCGCCATAAATTGTACTGGTACTTGGCATCCCAGCAACTAATAGCTGCATCGGCGAGAGCAATATTCAGCAGGGCGAATAAGCGGGCGCTATCTTCTAAGGATTGACCAGTGAGAGTCGCTGTTTCTTCGGCGATTTGGTTCCAGTGACCCGGAGGGGTAAACGTCCCAGCGCCGTTGGCCCAGAATTTGGCGATGACTGTTTGGTCTGGGGTGCGTGTGAGGCTGTCACTTTTGCCGATTTCTTGGACGTAGTTAACTTCCTCTGCGTACTTCGCGCTGTCAAGGGCGGGCGGGCCGGGCGGGCGGAACTGAGAACCGCTAGTCATGGCAAAGGGAGTAACTTCTCCCCACTGTGGTGCCAGCGGGGCGGCAAGGGCGGGGGGAGTCGGAACCCAACTGCCAAGGTTGCTTGAGGGGTTGTACTCCACTACTTTGGCGATGCCGTCTTTATTCCGCAAACTGATAATTTGGTCGGCAACTTGCTGTCCGAGGGCAATCCCGTCTTCTTTAGCTTTGCCGTCGGGAATTTTTGCTAGAGATGATGCGTATACTTCGTTGAATGTGGCTGCTTGCGCTGGGTAGACGCTGACTAAGACGCGGTGGGCGGCTGCGGCTGTGGCAGCTTCTGCTGATGTGCCTGCTGGTGCATCTATGTTGACCTGGTAAGGGCTGTATTTTTTGCTGATCGAGTTAACAGCATCGTAAATGGCTGCGTGAACCATTGCCATGTTGCGTGAGGCGAGGGGAGGCGCGGTGTTGCCTGTCCGCACTGCATTCAGCATGACTCCGTTCCACTCAATGACAGGGTTTCCCGATAGCTGATTGGTGAATTGGTCGCGGTTGATTGTGTTGCTGTTGACTCCTGCCAATACTACTAAATACTCGCCCGTGAGTTTGTCTTGAATTACGGTGCTGTTGCTGTTGACTCCGGTGCCTTGCTGGATGTTTAAATCTTCAAAGCCCAGGCCGTCTAGCAATCGAATTTTGTCATTCCCGTTGCCGAAGTCGGCGATGTAGTCGGCTGTGACTACAGTTGGGCCACCGCTGCCTTTAGCAATGGCAAATATATCATCGCCTGTGCCACCACTCATGGTATCGCTGCCTGCGCCACCGTAGATGAGATCGTTGCCGGAATCGCCACTAATTAGGTCGCTGCCTTTGCCCCCCCAGAGGATGTCGTCGTCTGCACCGCCAATGATAGTATCGTTGCCTTGGTCGCCGCAGATTTTGTCTTTGCCGACATCGCCTTCGAGATAGTCGTCTCCGCTGTTGGCATAAATTATGTCGTTGCCATCCAAGGCGTTAAATCTGTCTGGTTGGATGGTTCCTTCAAGATAGTCAAAGTTAGGACTGGGGGTCAGGGATGCCATGTTTATTTATTGGATATTTTGATTAAAGCGCAAAGGTTCGTACCATCTGTAGATGCTTAGGTGTGTTTACCCCTTATTTAATAATATTAAACTTTCTGGTTGAGACGTAAACGTCACAACCAAGCTTTATTTAAAATTTAACGGGCTTTTTATGAAGTTTTGCGCTTTGAATATCCGTAAATATACAGACATTAAAACTGACTCAGATACTGCAAGGTTGCTAATTTTTCACAAAAAAAACAGTTTTTTTATATTTAGAGCAAGATACTTTTTACCAGCATAAAAGGCGCGGATTGTGTAACTGAGTAAGTAAATATTTATTAAGCACTCCTCAAAGCTGCGATCGGGTCTAGTTTGGCGGCTTGGCGGGCGGGGACAACGCCGAAGAAGAGGCCTACTGCACCGGATACACTGACAGCCAGGGCGATCGCCACGGGTGATATTCCAGCTTGCAAAGGCGTGAAATTACCTACAAGCAAGATACCGCCGACACCTACGCAAGTACCGACTATCCCTCCGGCAGCGGATAAAATTACAGCTTCGACAATAAATTGAAATAAGATGTCTTGTTGGGATGCGCCGATCGCCTTTCTGAGCCCAATTTCCTGAGTGCGTTCGCTAACGGACACAAGCATAATGTTCATAATCCCAATTCCGCCGACTAATAGGGAAATGCTGGCAACAGCAGTTAACATCAGAGTCAAAGCGCCGGAAATGGCCCCCATTCTTGCCATTAAATCTTTCTGATTTCTGACAGTAAAATCATCTTCGGTAGTAATTTTGTGCCGCAATCTCAGCAGGTTTTCCACCTGAAATTGCGCCGCGTCCATTTGCGATTCATCTTTAATCGAAATAAATATCGATGTGACAGCCAAACCGTAGGGAGATGTGCGCCCGACTATGCGATTGGCCATTGTGGTGATCGGCACAGCGGCGGAATTATCAAAATTCGTACCAAAAGATGTGCCTTTGGGCGCCAATACTCCAATTACTTTGACGCTGACATTTTTGATCCGCACTTGTTCGCCCAAGGGATTTGTATTGCCAAAAAGTTTCTCGGCCAATTCTGAACCGAGCACTACAACTTGGTTACTTTGCTTAACATCAAGTTCGGTCAAAAACCGCCCTTTTGCCATTTCAAAGCTTCTAACTTCTAGAAACTCTGGAATTGTGCCAAAAATTAGAGACGAAACATTTTTGTTGCTGTAGCGAACTATTTCGGAACTGTTAAGTTCTGCTGACACGCCTTGAACGGATGGGACTTGAGTTGCGATCGCCTTTGCGTCTGGCAGTACGAGAGTTTGAGGCGCACTTGAGATGGTACTTCGCCTCGCGTTGGGAACTCCAGGCCTCACGATTAATACATTTGTACCCAGGGATTGAACTTGTCCTGCTACAAATTTTTGAGCTCCTTCTCCAATTCCAATCATCGCAATTACTGAGGCATTGCCGACAATCATCCCGATCATTGTTAAACTGCTGCGAGTTTTGTTGGCTAGTAGCGTTTGACCGGCCATTTTGACGCTTTCAATAAAATTCATAATTTGGGAATTGGGAATTGGAAATTTAGAATTGGGCATCGGGCATCGGGCATCGGGCATCGGGCATTGGTAATTGAAACCAACAAATAACCAATGACTAATAACTAATGACTATTGACTTCTTAAGCACTTCTCAATGCCACAATCGGGTCTAATTTAGCAGCTTGTTTTGCAGGTACGATGCCGAAAAATAAGCCGATACTACCGGAAACACCGACTGCAAGTGCGATCGCCATTGGGGAAACACTAGCTTGCAGAGGAGTAAAAGCAGCGACTAAAAGCACGCCGCCGATACCGAATCCAGTGCCGATCGCCCCGCCTGCCGCTGACAAAATCACAGACTCGATCATAAACTGAATCAGGATATCTTGCTGAGAAGCTCCGATCGCCTTTCTCAGCCCAATTTCCTTCGTGCGTTCAGTAACCGAAACCAGCATGATATTCATAATCCCGATGCCGCCGACAAACAGCGAAATTGCCGCCACGAAAGCCAGCATCAACGTCAAAGCACCAGTAATACTGCCCAAAGTATTCATTAAATCTTTCTGGTTGCGAACAGTAAAATCATCTTCTTTTGTAATTTTATGACGCAACCTGAGCAAATTTTCTATTTGAAATTGGGCTGCTTGCATCATACTTTCATCTTTAATGGAAACCGAAATAAATGTTACTTTTGTACCGTATGGAGACGAGCGACCAACAATTCGGTTTGCCATTGTTGTCAGCGGCAAATAAACATTCATATCTTGATTGTCGCCAAAACTTGAGCCTTTAGCCTGCATGACACCAATCACTTGAAAAGTCGAGTTTTTGATGCGGATGTATTGACCAAGTGGCGGTGTATTACCAAACAATTGTTCGGCTGCTTCCGATCCTAAAGCAACCACATTTTCTTGTCTTTCTAAATCTAATTTGTTTAAAAATCGACCTTGGGCAACATCAAAGCTTCTGACTGTCAGAAACTCTGGGGTAGTTCCGACAATGGAAGATGAGACATTTTTGTTGCGGTAAGTAACGAGTTGACTATCATTGAGAGTTGGTGCGACTTCTTCGACAGAAGCAACTTGAGATGCGATCGCCTCTGCATCTTCCACTACTAAAGTCTGGGGCGGAATCACCGGGCGGCTTTGTGCTTCAGGACTTCCGGGAATAATAAATAGCAAGTTTGAACCCAGAGAGTTAACCTGTCCTTCGATAAATGTTTGAGCTCCTTCGCCGATACCGATCATCGAAATGACAGAAGCATTGCCGATGATAATTCCTAACATCGTCAAGGTGCTGCGAAGCTTGTTTGCCATCAAAGTTGTGACAGCCATTTTGACGCTTTCAACAATATCCATAATTCGATTTTAGATTTTAGATTTTAGATTTTCGATTGGGGATTATTCGATTTTAGATTTTAGATTTTAGATTTGGGATTGGATTATTCGATTTTAGATTTTAGATTTGGGATTTGGGATTTGGGATTGGGATTATTGGTGTCAACTTAATATTTAAACCCATAATAAACTCGCTTGTAGCCGAGCCTCGATCCCCCTAAATCCCCCTTAATAAGGGGAGTAGGGGTTGACTTTGAATACTGTTGTCCCCCCTTCTTAAGAGGGACTTTGACTGCTCTTGTCCCCCCCTTCTTAAGGGGGGTTAGGGGGGATCTCCGGGGAAAGAAAACACCCTAGAGCGATCGAGATAAATAATACCCCATGCCCTATGCCCCATGCCCTATTTCTGATTCTTGATAATATCCTCCAGCTTTTTACCTTGAGGAAGTTCGGTAAAAACGCGATCGCCCGCTTTTGCACCCTCCAAAATCTGAATCTTGTTGCCAATAGTCGATCCAACCGTAACAGGCTTAAACTGCGGCTGTTGTTTCTCATCAGGAACCAGCACACCAGTTTGACCTTTATTAGTCACAATTGCCACCGTCGGCACAACTAAAGCATTGCTCAGCTTTTGACCAACAAATCTCAAATCTACATTCATCCCCGATTGCAGCGAATCTTTGCCCGTATCAATGGCAACTCGCACTTGAAATAGCGTCACATCCCGTTCCTTAACAGCTTCCGGCGCAATTAATTTAACGCGACCTTTAAACACTTTATCTGGATAAGCATCAGCCACTATTTCAACTTCTTGACCCGATTTAATTTGACTGATATCAGCCTCCGGGACTTTCGCCAAAACCTCCACATCTCTAGCTAGAGCGACAATCGATGTCGAAGTTGCCGAAGTAGCTTCCGATGCCGAAGTGGCCGGAGTTACAAAAGCTCCTTGAATGGCGTATCTTTGGGTAATAATTCCAGCAAAAGGAGCGCGAACTTTCGTATCTTCTAACTGCACTTCTTGAAAGCGGACTTGAGCTTGAGCTTCCTCTAATTCAGCTTGAGCTTGAGCTATTTCTTCCGGGCGAGAACCGTTTTCTTGTGCGGCCAATTGACTTTTGGCTTCAGCAACTGCTGCTTCGGCTTTGGCGATTTCTTCTGGACGGTTGCCGTTTTCTAGCTGCGCTAATTTGCTTCTAGCTTCGGCAACTTCTGCTTCGGCTCTCGCAATTTCTTCGGAGCGCGTGCCGTTTTGCAATTGGTTCAATGCTTGCTGCTCGACTTGCACAGCAGCTTGCAGTTGCTTAATTTGCGACTCCCGACTTTCTTGTAGTTGTTGCAGGCGTCTTTGAGATTCTATTAATTTAGCTTGGGCAGTGCGATTTTCTTTAATTAATTCATCCAGTTTATCTTTAGCCAGAGCACCTTCTTCAACTAAAGGTCGGTTGCGTTCCACCCGTTGAGCTGTTAGTTCGGCTTGGGCTTTACTCGAGTCAATTTGCGTTTGTGCTTGGGCAATTTCTTGTTTGACACTACCAGTTTGAGCGTCTGCTAAACGAGCTTGAGCTTGGGCTAAACGAGCTCGCCCTTGGCTGACTTCTTCAACACGGCTGCCGGCTCGCAGTCGTTGCAAGCCAGCTTGAGTTTGCTGCAAGCGGGCTCTGGCTCCTGCCACTTCTTCAACGCGGCTGCCGGCTTGGGCTTGCGCGAGACTGGCTTCGGCTTGATCTAAGCGCGCTCGGGCGCTGGCGATGTCTTCCGATCGATTCCCGGCTTCAATTTTGGCGAGTCTAGCTCGCACGCTAGCTTCGCGGGCTTTAGCTTGAGCGAGTTGAGCTTCTACATCGCGGCTTTCCATGCGGGCCACGATTTGTCCTGCTTCGACTTTATCGCCCTGTTCGACAAATAATTCTGCGATCCGGCCGGAGCCTTTAGGGCTGAGATTCACGCGCTGTACCGGCTGCACTGTGCCGCTAGAGGTGATCCGCACCGTGAGGTTTTGCGCCTCCACCGGCACTGTCATAGTGGCGATCGCATCTACTTTCGGCTGCGATCGACTTTTTGCTATATATATTGTGGTCGGTACAGCTAGCAACCCGGCTGCAACCAACCCAATCGCCCACCGCTGCGGTTTGCGCGCGGGTTTCTTCGGAGACTGCTTTTGGGCGGTTTTTTTATCTGCAATTTTGGTCTCTGCGGCCTTGGTGTCTACAGTCTGATTGGTGTCTACAGTCTGAGTATCTTCCACCTTGACCTGAGCAGTTTCCTTTTTAGGGCTAACGATCATACCGACTCACCTAATTTAATCTCAGGATTACCTTAAAGGTAAAATTTTTGCTGATGCTTGGCATCGTCTTTCAGACTCATCCGATCGGGTGATTTCAAAAAAGTTCCCCAACCCGCACCTGTAAACAATTATAGCTAATCTTTGCAAGTTATTAAAAAATGTTAAGTTTTTTCAGCCAAAAGAGGTGGATCTAAACAAAATCGCTCCCGGCTGCTGGCAAATAAAAATATATTTTAATAAATAATATCATTTTTGGGAGATCGGGGCGTGCTCCTCAGCAGCAACAAAGGCCGATCGGGCAGCGGGCGATCGACTACAGTACGTCATTGCGGACTCGTGTTAGCTATCGCAGCGGGATCTGCCAGTGCTAAGCTCGTAACGACACAGTATGGACACACTTAATTCTCATAAACCCGGTTTCACGGTTAGCGGTGCGTAAGTCCTGAATACATATCCGCCCTGTCCCCACAACAGGTTAAAATATTTTTCAAATCCGTTAAAAATGGAAAATAAAAACAATGAATCGTCCTCAAAGCGTAACAGTTTTGGCAATATTGCAGCTAATTAGCGGCGTCTTCAGCCTCCTTGACGGCTTGTTCATCTTACTTTTTGCTGGCATTTTTGGCGGTATCGGTGCGGCTGTCGGCGGGGCGAAAGTTGGCACTGTAATCGGGGGCTTCATTGCAATTTTTGCGGGAATCAGTTTTATTTTAGGCCTCCTCTCCTTACTCTTAACTTGGGGTTTGTTTCAACTCAAAAATTGGGCTTGGACGGGAACGTTAATTGTCCATATCATCGCCACCCTCGCGCAAATTGCCAAAATGTTTGGCAGCGGCGGTACAGCAGTCAATTTTTTAACTCTGGGTTTTGCTGTGGCTAGCATTTACTACCTCTTGCGGCCGGATGTTAAACAAGCATTTCGTGTCTGATTTCCTTTAAATTAACGGTACTGAATTCTCGGATCGAAAAAAGCATAGGAAATATCAACCGCCAGATTAATCAGTACAAAAGTCACAGACACAAAAATTACTCCTCCTTGGACAATTGGGTAATCCCGCGTCAGAATACCGCTATAAATCCAAGAACCAATTCCCGGCCACGAGAAAATCGTTTCAGTCAGAATAGCGCCGCCTAAAAGAGTGCCGAACTGCAAACCGATAGTTGTGACGATCGGCAAAAACGCATTTTTCAAAGCGTGTTTCAAAATCACCCAATATTCCGGCAATCCCTTCGCCCTCGCAGTGCGGATGTAATCTTGAGAAAGCACTTCCAGCATCGCAGAACGAGTGATGCGAGCTATAATAGCCAGGGGAATAGTTCCTAAAGTCAAAGCTGGAAGGATTATATGGGCGATCGCATCCCGAAAAGCCGCCAAATCCCACCTCAGCAAAGAATCCAAAACATAAACACCCGTAATCGACTTAAAACCAAACCCCAAATCTACACTAATCCGCCCGCTAGGAGGCAGCCATTTCAGATAAACCGCAAACAAATAAATCAACATCAATCCCAACCAATAAACCGGCAAAGATACGCCAATTAACGAACCACTCATAGCGAGATTGTCCAGCCAGCTATTTTTCCGAACAGCCGCCAAAATCCCCGCCGGAATTCCAATAATAAGTGCCACCAACATCGCCACCACAGACAGTTCAAAAGTAGCAGGCCAGCGACTTGTAATTTCATCAATTATCGGAATACCGCTAATAATGCTATTTCCCAAATCCAAGCGCAGCAAACTCCATAAAAAAGCTAAATATTGCAAAGGCAAAGGCTGATTTAAACCTAATCTCCCTCTCAAAATTTCCACCTGTTCGGGAGTTCCCCGTTCTCCCAAAAGCACTGTAGCTGGGTCTCCTGGTATCAAATGCAAAAATATAAATACTAGCAGAGTGATTCCGAAAAGGACTGGGAATAGTCCTAGTAAACGTTTAACAATGTAATTAATCATTTTTTTAAAATAGATTCTATCGGCTCGGATTTTGCTGCATTTTCACATATCGTTATATGGTTGGTACAGCCGGATTTTACGAAAAATATTTGTAGTAACGAAGGATATGGATAAACCCGCCTTTTATTAGGGAACCGCGAAGAGAAGAGGGCGGGTTTATGAATCTACTAAATTATTTCATATATTTCTCGTAAAACCCGCCCCTTGTATCTTAAAAGAGTGAGTCAGGCGATTGCCACGTCATTGATTAGATCATACCGACAAGTGGGCGATCGTACCGACAAGTGGGCGATCGAGCCGACAAGTGGGCGATCGAGCCGACAAGTGGGCGATCGTACCGACAATCAGTTGATCGTACCGATGATCAGTTGATCGTACCGACAATCAGTTGATCGTACCGACAATCAGTTGATCGTACCGACAATCAGTCGATCGTACCGATCGACGAAGTGAATCTAAAGAAACAAGGAAAGTTTTGTAGAAACGGTTCTGTAACAGGCGAAAGTGTGAGCAAGAGGACATCAGAAATCGGTGAAGTTGGCCCGCCCCTTAGACTAAATAAGTCTGTT
>NZ_JAUBUB010000016.1:0-78123 GCF_036705265.1 Microcoleus sp. B4-C2 | reverse complement strand
GTCCAAAAAGGACGGGCGGGACGCCCATCCCACAATAACAATTAAAATTGTAAGTTATTTAATTCGCGATCCTAACTGACTGCTCGATCGCAATTTCCATGCAAAACCAAGTTCGATCGCCCAACCGATCGAACTCGGTTTCCATACCACACATCTTAGCTTTTTGTCAATACATAGAGATCAGTTTTGGGATGCTTAACTGAGTGATAGGAAATTTTATAAAGATTTACAAAAAAAACGTGTCAGAATGAAGACAATAAGGTAATGGGTAAAAGACAAGGAGGCACTGATGGTAGCGCTGACTGAACGAGTCCAACGCAGATTGACGGTGGAAAAAGTCGAAATTGCCTCTGACACAACGGCAATTCGATGCCTGGACTGGGATAGAGACCGCTTTGACATCGAATTCGGACTCAAAAACGGTACAACTTACAACTCATTCATCATTCGCGGTGAAAAAACAGCCCTCGTCGATACCTCGCACGAGAAGTTTCGCCAGCAATACATGGAAACTCTAACGGGCGAAATTGACCCCAAAGAGATTGACTATCTAATTATCAGCCACACCGAGCCAGACCACAGCGGTTTAGTCAAAGACGTGCTGGCGCTGGCACCCCAAGCAATTGTCGTGGGGGCGAAAGTAGCAATTCAATTTTTAGAAAACCTTGTACACCAACCATTTGAGCGATTGGTAGTAAAAAACGGGGACAAACTAGATTTAGGAAACGGCCACATTATCGAATTCGTATCAGCGCCGAACTTGCACTGGCCTGATACTATTTTCAGCTACGACAGCAAAACTCAAGTGCTGTTCACCTGCGATGCTTTCGGGATGCACTACTGTTCCGACAGCACCTTTGATGACGATTTAGCAGCAGTTGAGGAAGATTACCACTTTTATTATGAGTGTTTGATGGCTCCCAATGCTCGATCGGTACTCGCTGCGATGAAGCGGATGGCAGAATTGGGAGAAATTGGTACAGTTGCGACCGGTCACGGCCCCTTGCTGCGGCACAATGTGGTGGAACTTACCGGACGCTACAAAAAGTGGAGCCAAGCGCAAGCTAAGGCAGAAACCACTGTAGCGGTATTTTACACCTCCGACTACGGATTTAGCGATCGACTCAGCCAAGCGATCGCCCACGGTATCACCAAAACAGGTGTCGCTGTGGAAATGATGGATTTGAGAATCGCCGACTTACAAGAAGTTGCGGAACTTGTCAGTAATGCTGCCGGTATCGTAATTTGTTCGCCACCGAGTGGCGGTACTGCTGCTGTAAATGCCGAAGCCGCAATCAACACAATTTTAGTTGCAGCTAACAACAAACAATCTTTCGGTTTGTGCGAATCCGGTGGTGGCGATGATGTATCTATTTACCCGCTGCGAAACAAGTTCAAAGAGTTGGGTTTAAAAGAAGCATTTCCCAACATTTTAATTAAAGAATCACCGACAGAAGCGAGTTATCAACTTTGCGACGAAGCCGGCACAGACTTGGGACAGTGGCTGACGCGGGACAAGGCTGTCAAACAGATGAAATCCCTCGACAGCGACCTCGATAAAGCTTTGGGAAGAATCAGCGGCGGACTGTACATCATTACCGCTCAAAAAGGCGAGGTTAGCGGTGCGATGCTAGCTTCTTGGGTAACGCAAGCCAGCTTTAAACCCCTGGGTTTAACAATAGCAGTTGCGAAGGATCGGGCGATCGAATCGATGATGCACGCGGGAGATAAATTTGTTCTCAACGTGCTGGAAGAAGGCAATTATCAAACTTTGATGAGGCACTTTTTAAAGCGTTTTGCTCCTGGTGCCGATCGATTTGCCGGAGTTAAAACTCAACCAGCAACCAACGGTTCTCCCATTCTGACAGATGCTTTAGCTTACATGGAATGCGAAGTAGTGAGCCGGATGGAACTTTCGGATCATCATATCGTATATGCGATCGTTGATAGCGGCCGCGTATCCAATCCCGATGCACTGCCTGCAGTTCACCACCGCAAAGTGGGAAATCACTATTAGGAAGTCAGTTGACGGTTGACAGTTGAGTGTTGTCAGTTGACTGTTGGCTGTTGGCTGTTGTCAGGAGCAAGAGGGAAATTCAACGATATATTGATTGACTGTCTGAATCAACACACCCCAAACGTATTAGTAAGGTGCGTCAGCCGATGTTTTATTCGACTTCATCATCGACTATCTACTGACGCACCCTACAATTACAGTCCAGGACACAACTGGCTAGCCAAAAACTCTCAACTTTGGGTGCTTGTGGCGCACCTTACCAGGTTCACGGTGTTGGGTGCGCCACCAGCAGCAAACCGGGCAAACCGTTGTCATTTAGACTTCATTTTAATAGGGGAATTGCCAATGCCTGCCAATCTTTTAGAAGACCGAGATTACACAATTATTATTGCCAGAAGCGATGCCAGCAGAGACCCTCACCATCCTTGGTACGAGGATTGGGTAGAAGCACAGGCATCTCTGATCGACTTAGCAAAAAAATGTCAGCAATTTGACAGCGACGGCATCACCGTTTACGAAGCTTCTACTCCTATGTGGAAGTATAAAAATTCCAATGTTGCTCGGTTAGCTGAAATTTTGCAGCGACAAAATACGGAACCGGATTCAGAAAACCCCACTGCAATTAATTTAGAAGAAGCTCTGAAAGCAACTTTTAGTGATTATTTTGCAAGCAAACCAAATGCCAAAGGGAAAAACGGAACAATAATTGTTGCAGTTTTAGATCAAAAACCCGAAAATACCGCTGCTGTTGCCGAAATTCTTGTAAGTGCGGCAAATAAAATAGATAAAGATGAAGAAATTGGAGTGAGCTTTATCCAAATTGGCGACGATTTGAAAACCAGGGAATTTCTGATTGACCTGGATACCAATTTACAGGGGAGAGGTGCAAGGTTTGACATTGTAGATACCAAGTTTTGGCACGAAATCAAAAGAAGTTCTGTAGTTCAGTTTCTCATAGGTGCAATAAATGACTAATACTTTGACTCCTAGACTCGCATCGGATGCCAAACCCCGCGATGTGCAGTTTATCCCGATCGCACTCGATACTTTTATTGTGCGATCGCGCACTTGGGACAGACTCAAATTTGAAGTCGAGTATTCGCTGCAAAAGGGGACGACAGCCAATAGCTATATTATTCAAGCTGACAAAACTGCTTTGTTCGATCCGCCAGGGGAATCTTTTACTCAAAATTACATCGATTTTTTACAGCAACGGGTGGACTTGACCAAGCTGGATTACATAATTTTGGGGCATTTCAATGCTAACAGGTCAGTAACAATTAAAGCTCTGTTAGAATTGGCTCCTGAAGTAGCTTTGGTTTGCACGAATCCCGCCGCAATTAGTTTGCGGGCCGCTTTTCCAGACCAAGAATTAAACATTATGGTCGTTCGGGGAGAGGAAACTCTCAATTTAGGAAAAGGTCACGCCTTAAAATTCATCGCGACTCCGACTCCTCGCTGGCCTGACCAACTTTGCACCTACGATCCGCACACTCGAATCGTGTTCACTGACAAACTATTTGGAGCTCACGTTTGCGGCGACCAAGTATTTGATGAAGGGTGGAGCGTTTACAGCGAAGATCGGCGCTATTATTACGATTCCCTGCACGCATCTCAGGCAAAACAAGTGCTGACTGCAATGGATAAATTCGCCGATTTACCAGCAGCATTTTATGCTCCCGGTCACGGCCCGATCGTCCGTTACGGCCTTAATGAACTGAGCAATTTGTATCGGGAATGGAGCCAGCAACAAAATTCAAAAGACTTGACAGTTGCTTTGATTTATGCTTCGGCTTACGGAAATACGGCTACTTTAGCGCAGGCGATCGCCAAAGGAATTACTAAAGCCGGCGTTGCGGTGGAAAGTATCAACTGCGAATTTGCCGAACCCGGAGAAATCCAAGAGGCGATCGAAAAATGCGCGGGATTTATCATCGGAACTCCCACGCTAGCAGGACACGCTCCGACGCAAATTCAAACTGCTTTGGGAATTGTTTTATCTACCGCAACTAAGAGCAAATTAGCCGGGGTTTTCGGTTCTTTTGGCTGGAGTGGAGAAGCGATCGACTTAGTGGAAAATAAGCTGAAAGATGCTGGCTATCGAATTGGATTTGAGCCGATTCGAGCCAAATTTAAGCCGACGGCGGCGACGATTCACGAGTGTAAAGAAGCGGGAACGGATTTTGCTCAAGCTTTGATTCGATCGCAAAAATTGCGGGCACCGAAACCGCAGTTAGCAGCAGGGAGCGATCGCACTGAACAAGCAGTAGGGAGACTCGTTGGTTCGCTGTGCGTACTCTCGGCGAAGCGGGGGGAAGTCGCCAGTGCGATGCTGGCTTCGTGGGTGTCGCAAGCAACGTTTAATCCGCCCGGTGTGACGATTGCGGTGGCGAAAGATCGATCGATCGAAGCTTTGATGTACGCTGGAGATAAATTTGTGCTGAATATCTTAGCCGAAGGCCGACAGTTGCGGAAGTATTTCATGAAAAACTTTGCTCCGGGAGAAGACAGATTTGCCGGAGTCGAAACAATGGAAGCTAGCAACGGCTGTCCAGTTTTGACTGATGCTCTAGCTTATCTGGAATGCCAAGTGATAAGTCGGATGGAATGCGGCGATCACTGGGTAGTTTATGCGGCGATTGAAAACGGTCATTTGCTCAATAATGACGGCGTAACAGCGGTGCATTACCGGAAATCTGGGAGTCATTATTAAGGAATTTGTCATTCGTCAGAATTTTTGATTCTGGCTTCTGATTTCTGACGAATGACTTTCGATCGCCAACTCAGAAATATGTCATCATAAAATAACTGATAACTTGGATAGAGCGTGAGTCAACCAGACAAACTGCTAGCTAAAATCTTACTTGGTAATTCCGACGCCAATATACCATTTGCTCAACTTTGCCAACTTTTACGCAAACTCGGCTTTGAGGAACGGATTCGCGGCAGTCACCACATATTTGCTAAAGATGGTGTTGAAGAAATCCTAAATATTCAACCCAAAGGCTCGCAAGCCAAAGTTTATCAAGTCAGGCAAATTCGTGAGGTAATTCTCAAACACCAACTAGGAGGTGAAAACGATGCTTCGCTATGAAATTATCCTCTACTGGAGTCAAGAAGACCAAGCATTTATTGCCGAAGTGCCGGAATTACCCGGATGCGCTGCGGATGGCGAAACTTATCAAGAAGCACTACAAAATATCGAGATTGTTATGCAGGAGTGGATTGAGACTGCTCAGGAATTGGGGCGTTCTATTCCTCAACCGAAAGGTCGCTTGATTTCGGCTTAGTTTAATAGGAATTTAACTCGTTACCAGGAATAGCTTGGGAACGAGTAATCAAGAAGGTAGCTTACTTTTCCTCAGCAGTCTTTTCCGGCCACAGATAAATAGCGCCCGAAATCAAAGTTAAAGCCACAGAAACCCAAAAAGCAATTAATGCGGGAAAATTCCACGCTTCCGACAGAGGAGCAATTAAAAGTGCGATCGCCACAATCTGACTCACCGTCTTCAACTTCCCCCAAATATTAGCTCCAGAAATCGTAGTTTTATTAACACGCCACCCCGCAATTGTCAACTCCCGACCAAAAATCAAAAACACTCCCCAAGCCGGGATTTTCCCCAACTCAATCAATACCAAAAGCGGCGCGAGCACCAACAATTTATCCACCAAAGGATCGAGAAACTTTCCCAAATCGGTAATTTGATTCAGCTTCCTAGCCAAATAGCCGTCCAGCCAATCAGTAGCCGCAGCTACCACAAAAATCGCGGTGCAAATCCAGCGGCTTTGAGCGCTTGGGTCGTACAAACCGTAGAGCAGAAAAGGTACTCCCAGTAAGCGAGAAAACGTAATCAAATTAGGCAAATTCATAAATCAAAAATTAAGGGCTACTCTACGAAGGCTTTCCTTAATTTAACATTTACACGACTGATAATCAGGTGGATTTACTTAATTTCAAAACATTCTGATTAGAGTAGTCACAAGATTAGACCTCTTGCAAAAATGCTGAGACCCCTCCCCAACCCTCCCCGAAGTCGCGGGGAGGGAGCCTAATTTTTCTTGCTTCCCCCCTTCGCAAGGGGGGACTGAGGGGGGTGAGTTTTTGACTTTTGCAAGAGGTCTATTGGATAATTTATCGGCTCAATTTGTTGTGTCGCCTCACCCGATCGAATTCGATTTTTACTGCCGATTGGCGATCGTAACTGGCTAGAAAAATTCGGAAACAGAGTTCACTAGCTCAGGGTAATCTTTGGCGATCGCGGCTACCTCATGGCGAAACTGGGCAGGTAAATGGGCATCAAGAAAAAGGATCTGCGGATTCCTGGTCAAAGACGAAACTCCTGCTGCCTTTAAAGAGACAGCAGGAGATAAAAACTGTCAAGGGACAGAATATAGATTTGTGCGGTGGTGGCAAGAAAACATGAACTTATTTACCCTGTATAAAGCCAGCTTGCGCTTGGTTTGGGGCTTAAAATTTGTTTAAATCTGGCACTATTCTCAAGAACAGGCTTTTCGGCCTGTTCCACAAAGAGTGAATTTTCTTGTGGAACAGGCCGAAAAGCCTGTTCATAAAAAGCTTATTGAGAATGGTGCAACATCTCAGGTTAATTAAATGAGTGGTTCCTCAACGAAATGCGAGGCGTTAAATTGACGCACTCCTTGAACCACAGCTAGCGTTTCCGCTTGAGAAATCGGAATTCCGGCTTCAGGCGTGACGTAGATCCGGGTACTCGGAGTAGCAACCCCGTTAACTGTCAGCGAGATGTTCTGGAACGATAGCTGCTCAAAGGTAATCCCCTCCAGTAAGAAGTAGTCAGTCCCTTTCACGAAGTCCACGATGTAGTCACCAGCAGGAGCAGGAACGACCGGCTCACCGGGATCGATTGGTTCGGGCACAAATGCTGTGTACAGCAACTGGAAGTAGTCGGTGTCAGCCCCGCCGGTTAGCGTGTCGCGGGCGGTTTGAGTTTCCGCATCTTCGCCGCCAAAAAGCAGGTCAATGCCAGCACCACCGATGATGCGATCGACACCTGCACCGCCATCTAGGAAGTCATCGCCTCCACCACCATTGAGGATGTCATTGCCAGCCAGTGTTTCAGCAACTCCGGCGTCGCCATAGATAGTGTCATTGCCACCCAGACCATTGAGGTTGTCATTGCCCTCTCCGCCATCAATGAAGTCGCCTTCAGCGCCACCCCTGATGGTTTCTAAGCCAGCGCCACCTAACAGGGTACTAGAGCCAGTGCCACCATCAAGGATGTCATTGCCATCGCCACCATCGAGGAAGTCAATGCCATCCCCACCATTGAGGAGGTCATCTCCGGCATAGCCGTAGAGGGCGTCGTCGCCTATGCCACCATCGAGGGTATCGTTGCTGCCACTCGCTAAGCTGTCGGCTTCTCCGTAGAGGGTGTCGTTACCGTCGCCGCCAACCAGGGAATCCGCTCCCCCAAACACTAAACCTTCTGAGTCATCGCCGTAGATCACGTCATCGGTAAAGCCGCCAATTACGGTGTCATCGCCAACACCACCCAATCCTGTGTCCTCGAAACCCACATAGATTAGGTCTTTTCCAGCCCCACCATCAAGGTAATCTTTGCCATCGTTGGCATCGTTGGCATTTGATCCTCCGTACAGGGTGTCATTGCCAGCCTCGCCATACAAGGAATCTTCGCCTGAATCTCCAAAGAGTCGATCGGCTCCGATTCCACCATACAGGTTGTCCTTCTCCAGCCCACCGTAGAGGAAGTCGTTACCATCATCACCATATAGATCGTCTTCGCCGTTTTCCCCAAAGATTCGATCGGCTCCAGCACCACCATACATAGTGTCTTTGTCGTCTCCACCGTAGATGCTGTCGTTAGCGCCTAAGCCATACAGCAGATCTTCCTTGCCAAAGCCGCGAATCACATCGGCGTTATTGGTTCCGGTCAGGGTATCGGATTCTGGAGTTCCATTTCTGACAGCCATAATTTTCTCCTAGTGTTAGGTAAATTTCTCGTGGTTATCGAAAATTTGGGTCTTAAACCCCGTCCTTTGTTTGACGGTTTGATGCTAGAATTTAAACAAGTCGCCACAGGGCATTGGGAGACTCTAAACAAACGTGGAGAGAAGGTAAGACTACCTCGGTACCACATCTCAAGGTCGCGTCAAGGAATCACTGCTCATGAAAAGACAGTGAGGTATATCAAGTGAACTTGGCACATAGCCCCAAAGTTATTAATGCACGCTAGAACTCGGTGCTTCGTTACCGCTGGCAATCCTCCCTCTTCCAACCTTGAAAAAGAGGGGGGGAGCGAGGCCTCGATAGAAAAAATAAACTCTGAGCACCCATTACACAGACTCCGAATTGAGTTTACGAGAACTGGAAGATGGGCCTGTTGGCAGAGTTGGTATTGGTGTTGATATGAGCTGCAGTAAATGAAGTGTTAGCTAGGGTGATCAACAGCGCGCCTGTGCCAAAACCGGCATCGCCAGCAATGCCATTGCCCAATCGCAATTGAGTGTTCGCGCCAGATGGCACCACATCGATCGCTGCAATGCCACTGAATGATAGGATGTCTCCGCTGGAGCCGAGGGTGAAACCATTCACGCGATCGGAACCATGACCACTGCGGTAGTGAATGGTATCTCTGCCACCACCGCCTGTGAGGGTGTCATTTCCCGCACCACCAAACAACCCATCATTGCCGGGGCCGCCTGTCAGGATATCAGCACCACTGCCGCCATCCAGGTAATCATCCCCATCACCGCCATTGAGGGAGTCATTGCCGTCGAGCCCGAAGATATTATCTTTGCTGCCGGTTCCAGTTAGGGTATCGTTACTGCTAGTCCCCATCGTCAGACCCACGACATCCACTGCATTGACCCCGGTCATGTTCGCCCCGACCATCGTGGCATCGGTGAAGTTGGCTTTGACCAGGTTGGCATTGCTTAAGTTGGCATTGGTGAAGTCGGCACCGATAAAACTCCCCACTTCCAGGCTGGCACCTGACAGATTGACGTTTCTAAACTTGGTCAGGTTATCTCCAACCGCCTCCTTCAGGTTTGCGCCTGCCAGGTTTGCCCCTGTAAAATTAGCTCCAGCAACATTACTCTTCTCAATAAAAGCGTTGTCTAACTCAACTCCACCCGTCAGGTTAGCGCCAACGAGAATTGCTCCACCCAGGTTGGCATTGCTGAGATCAGCAGCAACCATGATTGCATTGCTCAAATCAGCACCGTCCAGGAATATGCCTTCTGCAATCACCTGAGTCAGGTTCGCGTTGTTCAACTCAGAATCTGCGAAACTAGCACCACCCATTTGAGTGCGCGTACCATTTGCATGGGCGCTGAAGTCAGCACCAGCCAGATTGACATCTTCGGCACTAAAGCCAGTCATATTGGCTCCGCGAAAGCGAGAAGTTGTCAGTGTCAATCCATCGGGTGGGTCGGTATCCGTCAGATTAACGTCACTCAGGTTGGCAAGGTCAAAGATGGAGTTGCTGAGGATAATGTCTGTGAAATTAGTTGATGGGTCGAATTGAGCGCCAGTAAAGTTCGCATCGATCAACAAGGTTCCTTCCAGCTCAGCACCCTGGAATTTGGCATTGGTCAAATTGGCGCCCGTAAAGTCAGCCGCTTTCAGCTTCGCCTTGTAGAAATCAGCACCCGTAAAGTTTGCTCCTCTTAGATTCGGTCGCTCCGACTGTTCGCCGCTGAGATTAGCCTCATGGAGAATGGCATTTGTCAGGTTGGCGTTGGACAGGTTGATGAATTTTGTGCTGATCAGCGACAGATTTACTCCAGTTAGGTTGGCGCGACTGAAATTGACGTTTTCTAAGGTCGCTTTATAAAAATTCGCCGGTTCAAAGTTGGTATTGGCAGCAAAAATCGCATTCGTTGCATCTACATTCAGCAGAAAGGCTTCTTCAAAGTTGGTACCTCTGAGTTGAGTGGAGGTACCTTGAGCGTTGCGCCGGAACAAGACGTTTTCTAGTCGGGCTTTAAAGAATGTGGAACCATTCAGGTTTTGCCCACTAAAGTTATTACCGACCAAGTTTTGATTGCTAAAGTTTTGCGCTACCATTTGTAGTTACCAAAAAGTGAAAATTTAGGATTTTGATGAGCATGAAAGAATTGGTCTTGAATTAAGACTAAAGACTCAAATATTTGTAATAGCTGAATCTGGCTACATCCTATGAGAGCCCCAAATTTCCCACAAGCGGCAAAGGCTCTTCTTTACACAATCTTTAAAAAAAAGCACACTTTTATAAAATTCTTGTAAATTTATTCTAAGAAAGCATAAGTTTTAGAATAAATTTAAGTATTGTTACGGAAAAAACACAAAATAATTCTGGCTATTCGCTGTTATGGCATTTGTCAGGGCAACGCTCTTGACTCCTGAATTTTGCTGTAAGTGCTGCGGGTTCTGGGTATGCTGTTTTTTATTCAAAACTTACACAACTGGCACAATTGGTAGGGTTTCCAGAAATCTGAAAGCCTTGATAATCGCCTAATAACAAAGATGTCTGACGCACCATACAAGTGACATAAGTGTGACAGTTGCCTAAGTCCTACGATCTTTATCTAAGGGCGCTCGATAAGTTTATATATTTACCGATAACTATCGGTGCCAACATCCCAAGTAATTGTGAGTGGCTCTAACAATTTTTGGCATTGCTGCTGCTAGAGGATAGAGAGCAAAACTCGCCAACCGGCAGGCAAATAGACTATTTTTTTTTATGATAATTTGGTAATTTGAGATACAGAATTTAAGGGAGAATTGTGGATTGCAAAAATATCTCGATCGACCTGCAATTCCTGGCTTGAAGCACGAGCGCACTCGGCAGCTTCTGCAGCAACCAGTGGCGCAGACTAAGCACCGATAACCCCCGCACCAATCGCGTGATTAATCCCCACCGGCGACATTCCTGCGCGGCGGCGGCTGACCAAAGTATTCAATTCACAGTTAAACTACTGCACAAAAGGCACTCCCAGCAAGCGAGAAAAAGTAATCAAATTAGGCAAATTCATAATAGAAAGAAGTTCGGCAACGCGCAGTGAATGGGGATTTAACGGATGTAACAGATATCAGGAAGAAGTCAAGCGATTTTAGATTTTAGATTTTAGATTTTAGATTTTAGAATTGAAGCATTGACCCCACGGATAAATTCGGGGGTTCCTTTATCGGATACAGGTTTTTTATTTCTGGACACATGAATCACGTGGCGGGTATCCTGGATGCTTTCGGTCAGAAGTCGCTCCTGCAATTCATTAACTGTCGATCCAGTTCTATGATATAATCTCTGCCGTAAGATAGATTTTCTAATCCTTGTACCAGATTTTCTGGCAGGTCTTGGGCAATTTCACTGCTACAGGAACCAGCAGCTAAAGCAATAGTTGCTACTGTATCGACATCTCCCGAAAAGGCAATGCAAGCTTGGAGCAGTTTGCTCATACTATCATGGAGCATGACAGCAGTAATAGCTGCTCTAACACAGACCAAACCTTTAGCGCTGACTTCTCCTTGCCAAGGTATCGACCACTCACCAGGGACGTGCTTTTCTAGAAAATTTCCCAAATTCTTCTTTAAACCTAGCTGATAAATAAAGTAATGGGACATCAAAGCGGCCGCTATAGCTGCATTAATGCCATCTGGACTATTGTGGGTAATTGCAGCTTGAATGGTGGCATTTTCGATGACTTTTTCAATAGTAGGAAAAATGCCAATGGGGCCGGATCGCATCGCCGATCCGCTTTTATCGCTAGCGGAGTGCATTTTTTCTAAGAATTCTTTGCCGTCTTGAACTTGCAGCAAAAAATTGTACATTTTACCAGCATAACCAAATCGCCGATCGCGGTGAAAAGCTGCAACAAATTTGCTGGCTAAAAGTTCGGGCGTCCAAGGTTCTCGGCTGACGATAGCTTCTGCGACGGCTAAACTCATCTGCGTATCGTCCGTGTAACATCCAGGCTGGATATCGTGACGGGGATGCTGGATGTAGCCGTTGAGATTGTTGTACATTGCGATCGTCTGCTGGTCAACAAATTCAAAACCCGCACCGTAAGCGTCACCAATCGCTAATTCTATTAACATATATTTAATCTGTTTCCTACTATTTCATCCCGTGTTTTTTCCTAAATTTTAAAATCAAAAAACAACCCAAAACAGCAAGTCTATTAACACGCACCATTTTTGCTGAAGACAACCAAAATTGTTTTGCAAATCAGAGTGATGTCGTAGACAATAGACCACTTGCCCTGATAGTCGAGATCCATGCGGACAATCTCGTCAAAGTCTTTAACTCTAGACCGTCCGTTGACTTGCCACTCCCCAGTCAGACCGGGTTTGACATTTAAACGTTGCCAGTGGAACTCGTCATAGGCAGCAACTTCATCGGGAGTTGGCGGTCGAGTTCCCACCAAACTCATGTCGCCAACTAACACATTCCAGAATTGAGGTAACTCGTCCAAACTCGTGCTCCGCAAAAAGCGGCCGACGCGGGTAATTCGCGGGTCATTTTCATTCTTAAAAATGTGACCCTTGGCTTGGTTGCTAACTAAATGTTTGAGATTTTCTGCACCGACAACCATCGATCGAAATTTCCATATTCTGAAATGTCGCCCTTTGAAGCTGCAGCGGACTTGACTGTACAGCAGCGGGCCCGGATTGTCCAACAGCATCGCCACAGCCACCGGCACCGCCACCACAGCAGCAATTGCCAGTCCCAGCAGCGCACCCAAAATATCGATCGACCGTTTTACCTTGCTCGTTACGGATCGGTGAGCGTGTTGTTTTGATACACAGACATTGTAAGTAGATTCTGGAAAACATAACGACATCATTTCTGATAATAATGATTTCGACGAGGCACCCATCGGAAATTTCATATCATTTGTCTCAACTTTAACGATCTCTTACGTCCATCTTATTAGCCATCCCAAATCTGCTGAACCTGAAGTGCTCAGCTTTGCACAATCTTTAAAAAGCAATCACACTTTTATAAAGTTTCTATGTATTTTTTATAAAAACGTATAAAGTTTCTGTAAACTTACGTAAATTTACAGAAAAAAGTTAGTCCGGGACGCAAAAAAACCTGGTTTCGGCTAGGACTCTTCCCGGAAGACAGGGAGGATTCTACTGAGAAACCGGGTTTTTTGCCGTTTAGCGATAAATATCGGTGCGAACATCCCAAGCAAGTGTTAGCGGCTCTAACAATTTTTGCTGGCTGCTAGAGGCGAGTTTGCCTAAATATTCACGAACAACAGAGGCGTGTTCGAGATTCAAACGATAACCGCGTGAGACATCTTCAAAGAAAAGCGGCTCAGCCCAAATTTCTTCCCAATCAGGATTTTGCCTTGACTCCTCGGCAAGCAGCATGAAATCTTCCTCCGCAGGCACAAGTCCCGCCGGCAAATTTCCTTCCAAAATCCGCAAAATCCGGGGTTCGCAGGTGCGGGTATTCACGCCTTGGCCCTCCAACAACTGCAAAATTTCCTGAAAGCTCAAAGTTTCCCCGCCCAAAACCTTCATTAATTCCCACAGCAGAAAAAAGTCGCTGTACTGCTGCTGTGACACATCCAAAATGTGAGGATAGAGAGCCAAACTCGCTAACCCGCAGGCAACTCGACCAATTTTTTGGGGGAAATTTGTACTTTGAGATACAGAATTTAATGCAGAATTGTGAATCTCAAAAATATCTCGATCGCCCTGCAATTCCTGGTCTTGAACCACGATCGCATTCGGCAGCTTCTGCCGCAACCAGCGGGCGATCGCAGGCCAAGCACCCATACCCCCCGCACAAATCGCCTGATTAATCCCCGCCGGCGACATTCCCGCGCGGCTGAGCAAAGCATTCAATTCACGGTTCAACTGCTGCACAAAAGGCACTAAAACCAGACTTTCCAAATCTTTGCGCTTCACATCCCAATGCTGCTGACCAATATCCAAAGCAAAACTTTTTTGATGTTGCAAAGTAACTTTTATTTGTCTTGCTGCCTCTAACAATTGCAGGCCAAAAGCAGAACCTTGTAACCGCTGCTGCAATTGATAGCGACTCGGCAAATCTGGATGGCCAGGACGTGGCAAATCGATCGACATTCCCCAAGTTTCATTTTTAGCCAACAACTGACAGATAATATCCTGATCGAAAGCATCGCCAGCAAAACCAAAACTCTGGCAAGTAAAATCAGCACGAGTTAAATCTTGAAGATTGGACGGCAACTCAACTAAAGCTAATTCCACCGTCGCCGCCCCCGCATTCAAAATCAAAGTTCCCCCGCTAAAAGACGAAGCATTCACAGTCAGCGGTGCAGCTTCTTCAGTGCCCTTAGCAGAATCCACGGCTGACGACTCGACTTCCATGTCATTTTTCACAGGAGTTACAGCAGCAAGCAAAGTGGCGATCGCATCTTCCACCACAAAAATTTGCGAACCAGAAGCCACCAGAGACGCACCCAAAACCGCCTCCCGCAGATTAAACCGATAAACATCCGACCAGCCGGCCGGAGTCCCCAAAATTACACCCTGCAAGTCTAAAAGCGCCGCATCAAGAGTTTCTGGCGTCAGTCCCGAAGCCCTACAAATTAAATTAGAAACTGGCAATCCTGCAAAATTCGCCCTTGGTGCAGAATCCAAAATTTCCCCCGATTCGGCAAATTTTTGTCCCCGCAAACTCGGATTCAAAGTAGCCAGCAGCGCCCGCACACATTGCAGCGGCAAGGCGATCGAAAAAGCCTGCAAGGGATCCCACTGCAACAGCGGTTCGTACATCCCAGCAGCCTCCCGCTGATAAGGAATGCCCACCTTTAAAGGCAATTTAAAATTTTCCAGTAAAAATTCTCCTGCAGGCAAAGCCTGGGGTCGGAATCCCACCGACTTGACTGTCACCTCTGACCCTGGGCTACCTGGGGATGTTTGGGCCAGCACCGCAGCCGAGGGAATCCGACAACTGGCGTCTGCTGGCCAAGCCTCAGCCTGCGATGCTTCCCAGTAAATCGGGTGCAATTCGCCACTGGTGCGATCGAGTAAAGCCGCAGACAGGCCGCTGGAACCAAAATCAATGCCCAAATACCAGCTAGAATTCCGGCGTTGTCGGGATGGGGCGATCGCACCTGCTGCAGAATGCCCAGCCGAGTCTTGCTGCTGTGTTTCGGCAAACTCGCTAAAATCGGTTTTCCCCTCAACAACTCCTGCTTTACTCTCTGTCGAAATTAGGTTTTTTTTTTGACTTTCTGGAGGACTCGATGGCAGTTCGTCAGTTTCGGCAGTTTCTGGAGGGGGAGAATCAGTCAAAGGTCGATCGGTTTCGGTCAAACTAGCCAAAATCTCGTCTAGCGTCAAATTCGAGTCGTCTTCCTCAGCCAACAAATCATCCTCAAGTTCGTCTTCCAAAACAAAAGGTTGATCATCCGAGGATAGTTCCAAAACATCGGAGAACAAATCCTCCAGCGTGCCGAGTTCTTCCTCTGCCACCTCGGCAAAGGGATTGTTTGCAATGCCTTCGGGGGAACTCGCCGATAAATCCAAGCTGTTAGCGACTGAGAAATTCGATCGCCGGGAGCTAGTATTTTCCACTTCCTCCAGATTGTAGAGGTCTGCCTCCAAAAGTTCCAGAGTGTTGTTGTCCAAATTTAGAGCTCGATCGAGGTCATCTTCTAATTCCTCGATCGGCAGCAAATCCTCGTCCGGCGAAGCTTGGATGTACTCCTCATCGAGTCGCTGCGACGAAGTGCCGGACTCGCCAGTTTGAACCTCACCGATACTTGGCACATGAGACTCGGCACTGGGGAGGTTTGGGCTAATTTCGGCTGGCGTTCTCAACGGCAAAGGTGGCGATTCAGGCATCGCAGCGTCGAACTGCTCGCCTGGGTTTTGACCCGTTTCTAGATTTTCTCGATCGTCCCCGTCAATTTTCACCTCAGCAGTTGAGGGTGGTGGTGCTGAAACTTGAGGTACTTTTGCCACTTGCGGTTCAAATAAATCTGCACTATCTAAAGTTAGAGACTCTACAGAATTCCCCATTACAAAGTCTGAATCTTCATCTCCTAAAATCTCTTCCAAAGATTCGCCTTCATCCAGCAGATTTACAAACAAATCTTCGGTCATTTTTAGCGATTCGGCAGTTTCCCGATCCGTCGTCGCTTGGTATTCTAAACCTTCAGTTTGGGTCTCAATTTCAGTATTTTCTACAGGGAAACTTTCGACTTGTAATTCTACTTCAGGAACCGCTTCTCCCGCGAACAAACTTGCATACAAATCCTCAATTTCTTCGTCTGTTTCTGTAAACCTATTGTCCGATTCTTCCCCCGTATCTAGAGTTGAATTTTGAGATGTTTCGGGTGTAGAACCCAACAAATTATCTTCCAACTCCGGGAGCATAATTGGGGCTTGAATGCGATCGCGTTCGCGCCTCAACTGTCTGAATTGCGGAGAAATTTCTGTACCGGCGTAGGGAAATCTGTCTTGTTCTCCGAATTCGCCGGTGCGAATGGACTGCACCGAGTCTCCCGTCTGAGTCTCTGGGGCTGAGTGTTCGATCGGAGTATTTGAAAGGGCGGGAGCGACAGGAGATCGATCGGCTGCGGTTGGGGTGACGGTTTCGAGATTATTTGCTAAATCGATCGGCTGTTGAACGTAGGAAGAAGCTTCTCGCCCCAACTGTGCAGCTAAGTGGTTGACCAAAGCCGCGAACATCGCCTCGCTCTGCTGGTTCAAACCGTACATATTTTCGAGTTCTTGTCTCAAGGAAGCTTGATAGCTTTGCAGATTTGCTTGCAAAGCCTCGAACACGATAGCCATCCTCGAATCGAGACTCATCAGCAGACTGTCAGCATGAGATTGGAAAAGTTGCATTTGCTCCAACCTCTGAGCCGGCGTCAGCAGCGGGTGTTCTTCTGAGGTTTGTCGGTGAAGTGTTACGTCAATAGCCGATTCTTCATCAGGCGCACTGCCCAAAGAGTATGGTGCTGAGATACTTTGCAATAACTGATTTTCTAGGGAATTTAGAATTTGGGAGAAATCGCTAGTCAAGGTTTCTTCCAAGCGGGCACTCAGTACCTGCAAAAATTCAGCAATGATTTGCTGTTGGTTGGCTTGTTGCTGAGCTAGGGATTGTTGCTGCTGCCGTTTTGCTTCTAGCTGTTTGATTTCTTGAATGAGAGCTTGCTGCTCTTGCCGCAGAGCTTCTATGTCTTCTTGGAGCGGCCCTGTCAGGCTGGAACGCAGGTGGCTGATTTCTCCGGTTACTGCCAGCATGATTTGCTCTGCTGCTGAGGGGCCAGGGGGGGGCAGAGGCACTTTGGGTACTGGAACTGGTTCGGGGCGGACATTTTGGCGGGCCGCGGCCTTTGGGGCCGTTAGCTTTGAGTCTGAGGAAACCAGATAAGCGCGAACTCGCTCTAAAAGTTGGCGCTGGTGGACAGTATCAAGAGAACCCGTCCAAGGCAAGCGGGGTGCGGGCTTGCTGAGTACCTCGTCTATCTCAGCAATCAGTGCTTGAATTTTGTACTTCTGAGAATTCAAGGGCGGAACCTCTGGGAATGCGGCTTGGGAGAAACTTTACCAAAAAAAGACTGAAGTCAATCGATTTTAGATTTTAGATTTTAGATTTTAGATTGAAGCATTGACCTCACGGATAATTTCGGGGGGCAAGTTTCAGCGGATACAGGTTTTTTATTTCTCCACGGATAATTTCGGGGGCTTGTATCCTGGATGCTTGATTGTCAGGCGGCAGCGATGCCAATAGATAGATTGACACTCCCCGGCGTTTACGCGCGGGGATTCTTTAATCTACGAGCCAACTTGCTGAGGCAGGATTTCTCCAACCAAAGTAGAGGTCAATTCTCCTAAAGCGTTGCTTGGCTCAAGGCCAAAAGTTCCGGTATGCCCTACCGTACCCAATCCTCGACTTAGGATGTTTCTAGCTGCGTTTTCATCACGATCTAAGACACAACCACATTTACAGACGTGGGTTCTAGTAGATAGCGTTTTCTTGACAATTTCACCGCAACTAAAACATTCTTGGCTGGTGTATTGTGGATTCACCGCAACCGTGATTTTCTCGAATACTTGGACGAAGTATTCAAGCCAGATACGGAATTGATACCAAGATGCGTCGTTAATAGACTTGGCCAGACAATGATTCTTCACCATATTTTTGATTCTCAAATCTTCGTAGGCTATCAAGTCGTTTGACCCAACTACGCACCGTGCAAGTTTTATTGCATGGTCTTTACGTTGCCTACTTATTTTAAGATGGCGCTTGCCTAGAATATGCCGAGCTTTGCCCCTGTTTTTTGAACCTTTTATTTTCCTAGATACACGACGCCCAGAGTGTTTGAGGACTTTTTCACCTTTTCTCAGAAATCTAGGATTTTCAACCGTAGTTCCGTTCGAGTCGGTGTAGTATTCTTTTAAACCCACATCTAATCCGATCGTAGTACCAGAGGGTTCTGTATTTTCTTTTCTATCAACATCCACGCAAAATTGAACGTACACGCCATCAGCACGTTTGACCAATCTCACCCTTTTTATTTGGCTGATTTGGTAAAAATGTAGATCGCGTGTGCCTTTTAGTTTTAACCGCCCAATTTCTTTTTTGTCGGTAAAGTTGATTGATTTTCGATCGTTAGCAAGTTTCCACCCCGTCGATTTGTACTCAACTGAGCGACCATCTTTCTGGAATTGTGGATACCCTTTTTTACCGGCAATACCCTTCTTGCAGTTATCATAGAATCGGGAGATAGAAGACCATGCTCGTTCTGCACTGGCTTGTCGAGCCATTGAATTGAGTTCGTCGGCAAACGGGAAATTACGCGCCAGTACCGCGCAGTATTTATTCAAATCGTATTTGTCCACTTTTTTGTTGTCCATCCAATACCTTATACAGCTATTGCGGACAAACTTTGCGGTACGAATTGCTTCGTCTACTGCGTTGAACTGATTTGATTTTCCGTAGGCCTTAAACTCGAAAACTAGCATGGTTTTACCTCCTATCTTAGGCTACACAATTCAGCATAGGGCACTTGGTATTGCAACAAAGCTTTACAATTAAAGCCGTCCTTTTAGGACGGGGTTTTAAACCCTGTTTTTTGAGAATCTGAATGCGAGTCAGTCAATAATTAACTAATATTTTGTGACAACTGTTAATTAACCTTTTGTCTTTGGATGACTTCTATTGTCTATGATAGGTTAGCCGGTACTTCCACACCAAATGCCCGTTTCTATCAACTGCAAATGCGATCGAATTCTCTGCCGGGTGGTTTCCTGTTTGCCGGCCCGAGGCCGATTCCTGGTCGGGATAGCTGCGATCGCACAAACTTTTGTCCTCACCCGCTACAACTGCCGATCGCACACCCGTCACCCCGAGTTTGGCTAGCGTGGCGGCGCGCCACTCTCTCTCGATCTTTCACCGACTGGGAAAAAACCTCAAACAATTTGCGAGTTGGGATGCCGGGATTCGGGATTGTCCCCGTACAGTTGGTTTGAGTAACCTTTTATTATAGCCTTTTATCTGTATTCATGGCTAGATACTAATGGTACAATAATCTTGGGGTAGCAGAAAAGTTTGCTGGGAAGTGGGTGGGTTTCGCTCGCCAAGAGCGCCAGCCTTTAGGCTCGCAATGGCTGTGGATTTTGCCGATCGAGCTGACATTTGCCCGGTTCTAGGCAGTTGCTCGGATTTGGGATCTGTCTGCGGTGCTTGCAGGCTTGCGATCGTGGATTCTGCCTTCTCGACCACGGCCGAGTGACAACAAATCTCTCAGCAGTGTTAAGCTTGTCTTCGCGAAGTGCTTTCAAAGGTAATTCGATCGGCTCAGTCGTTTGCCACATAGCTAAAATTTTGTTAATAAAATTTGCTCAGTGGTATGTATCTAAAAAATTATGGTATATTCTTTAGTTTCTAGCTCCCAATCAGAGCTTGAGGCTATTAATTACCATATTGAGCCTTTGACCGCAAAACTTTAGAGGTAAAATTGCCGATTTTAGATCCTTGTTTCTCAAATCTGGAATCTCAAATCGAATGACTCGGCTGCAAGCTATTTGTAACTGCCCAGCGCAGCTCAAGCGCATAAATTAAAATGATGGCCTCATGGAAGACCGCTTTAACACCCGAGACCCGAATTCTAATATAAATCAATTGATAGTTTCTACTCCTTTTTTTGCAGGATTACCCGATCCTGTAATCGAGAGAGCAACTGTCCACATCGTTACCCGAAGTCATCCGTCAAATCAAGTGATTTTACTCGAAAATGACTGGGGAACATCAGTGTATTTTATATTGGATGGTTGGGTGAAAATTCGCACCTACAACCTAGACGGAAAAGAAGTAACACTGAATATTTTAGGGAAAGGAGAATTATTCGGGGAAATGGCCGCGATCGAAGAAGCACCGCGATCGACAGATGTGATCACCCTAGCCCCGACACTGATCGGCAATATGCCATCTCAGGATTTTGTGCAGCTCATTCATACCGAGCCTCTAGCAGGCATTCGCCTAGCTCAACTGATGGCGCGTCGCCTGCGACAAGTCAACCGCCGCCTGCGTTTACGAGAGTCCGACAGTACCTCGCGAGTAGCAGATATTCTCTTATTTTTGGCCGAAGGGCAAGGCAAAAAAATCCTGGAAACAGGAGGTACAGAAATACCGAACCTGCCACACAGAGAATTAAGCAGCCTCAGCGGGCTGGCTCGCGAAACAGTAACGCGAGTGCTCAGCAAGCTGGAAAAAAAAGGAACTATTCAGCGCGAACGTGACGTTTTGTGCATTCCCGACCTGCACGCCTTAGAGCGTCTGTTAGTCTAGAAGTATCAGAGTTTGCTTTTATTGAATCTAATTCAAAAGCACTCTCTGTTAACTAAGTGATATTAATGATTTCCTGCAGGAGGTAAAGCTGTGAGTTTTAAGAAAATTTTCGCCGCCTTAGATGATTCTGAACTGGGCCACCGTGTCTTCACGCAAGCTTTAGAATTAGCTCTGAACGATCGCGCCCAGGTGATGCTATTTAACTGCGTTACTGTCAGCACGCTGGGGGAGACGGCAGTGCCAATTCCGGTAGATTTGGGCATGAATGTCGAGTTAATGGATCAAGCTTATCAAGCTCAACGTTTGCGGCTGGAAAGCGACGTAAAACACGCTTCGGGTTTGCTAAAAAATTACTGCGACGCTGCAGCAAAAAAAGGATTGCAGGTAGAATTTGACTGCAAAAAGGACGGCAATCCGGGGCATTGTATCTGTGAAGCCGCCGAAAATTGGGGCGCAGATTTAATAGTATTGGGGAGGCGCGGCCGCACGGGGTTCGCAGAAGCTTTCCTCGGCAGTGTCAGCAATTATGTCGTTCACCACGCATCTTGTTCGGTTTTGGTAATCCAGGAAGGCAAAATTGAAAAATAATGCTGCTGAAAATGTTTGCTGAAAAAATCGATCGAAAATAAGACTTGCGCTCCTGGCTGATTCCCGGTTTCTGCGAGCAATATTAAATTTGGCGGCGAGGCATCCAAACACTGAAACCGG
Organism: Microcoleus sp. B4-C2; assembly: GCF_036705265.1. Classification (NCBI taxonomy): domain Bacteria; kingdom Bacillati; phylum Cyanobacteriota; class Cyanophyceae; order Oscillatoriales; family Microcoleaceae; genus Microcoleus; species Microcoleus sp. B4-C2. The sequence goes on along the minus strand of NZ_JAUBUB010000016.1, from coordinate 56,610 downwards.
GAATCAGCCGTATCGGGGGCCAGTCCCGTAAAATCTAAAATCTAAAATCTAAAATCGGATGAGTGATTTTTTGTCAGCAGATGCTGCGTCTAATTCGGGTAGTTCACCCAGTACAAATAACGAGCCCCAAACCGCCGATATTTCAGCAATGACTGGCGATCGCCCAAATCCCGATCCGGGGAAGCACATCTCTGGGGAAGCGCCTTTAAGGCTGGTAGAAACGGCTTTTTTGGCAAGTACCGCTAGCTTAATTTGGCTGGTAAATTATTACTTTCCGCTGGGGCCTTTGCTGCGGGTTTTTTTTCCGATACCCATCGCCCTGGTTTACTTGCGCTGGGGCAACCGAGCAGCTTGGATGGCAGCTTTGGTATCGGGTTTGCTGCTGTCGGTACTAATGGGCCCGACGCGGAGCATTTTATACGTGATGCCTTTTGGAATTATGGGAGTTGCACTGGGAGGACTTTGGAGGCGCAAAGCGAGTTGGTCACTCTCTATTAGTGTGGGTGCTCTCATTGGTACTGTCGGCTTCTTTTTTCGGTTTTGGCTGCTGTCAGCCTTGGTGGGTCAGGATCTATGGGTTTACGTAACGGCCCAGGTAACAGAGATGGTGGAATGGGTGTTTGTGAAGCTGGGCTGGCTTAATGTACCGAGTTTGGACACAATTGGGGCGATCGCAGCCGGGATGATTTTAGTTAACAATATTGTCTATTTATTTGTAGTGCATTTAGTAGCTTTGCTGCTATTAGATCGTTTGGGAAATCCAATTCCGCGGCCGCCAAGCTGGGTGCAACTTTTGATCGATTATGAAGAGTAGTTATTGGGAGTTGTTGACTGTTGACTGTTGACTGTTGACTAATAACTAATAACTAATGACTAATGACTAATTTATGATTGGTATTTATACAGAAATAGAACAGGGGCAGCGATGGCTCGATCGCTATCGAGGACGAAAACCGATATTTGCCTGCGTGTTAGGATTTACCGCGACAGGCTTAATTCCGGGGATTTCAGCAGCAGGAGCAACCCCGCACGATCGACAATTTACTTGTTTAGCCGATGCAGAATTTTTGTATAACGGCCCCCAACCGTCGCCCCAATATCCTTTGCCGCCCCTAGAAGCGGGTGCCTCGCCGGTACTAATATCTCGCGCTGTAGTCGAAGCTTTGGAACTTCCGCTTTACCTATTTAATGCTGGTTTGCCCCTCCCACCTCCCGTACCTGCAATTGACTTGGGGGGCACTCCGGCAAAGTGTCTGATTTCTGGGAATGCTTTAGAACTCGAAACAGTCAAACATTTGCTCGAACAAGGATTAATTTGGGGAGCTAAATTGGCTGCTCAAACTAATGGCAGTTATTTAATCTTAGGGGAGTGCGTAGTTGGGGGAACGACTACTGCTTTGGGCGTGTTAATGGGTTTGGGTATTGCAGCGGCGGGCAAAGTTAATAGTTCTCATCCTCGCTGCAATCACGCTCAAAAATTGGCTGCAGTGACAGCGGGACTCAATAATGCTGAGTGGGAAATTAACGGACAAAACAGCACTCCCTTGGAATTGGTAGCGGCGGTGGGCGATCCGATGCAAATAGCGGTGGCGGGAATGGCGATCGCCGCGAGTCGGACTTGCGGGGTGCTTCTGGCTGGGGGTACGCAAATGCTGGCAGTGTACGCTTTGATGGAAGCCTTAGCCCGTGAATATGCTCTGCTATGGAGTCCCGAACAAGTTGCGGTGGGGACTACGCGCTGGGTGGCCAAAGACCCTACAGGAGACACGGTAGGACTTGCTAATGAGATCGGCGGTGTGCCTCTGTTGGCCGCGCAGCTAAGTTTTGCTGGATCTCGCTACGGGCAACTGCAAGCTTACGATCGCGGCTATGTTAAGGAAGGTGTCGGTGCGGGAGCGTGTGCGATCGCCAGTGGCTTGACTGCAAATTGGACTCCAACTCAACTCCTCCACGCTGTTGAAGCTTTAGCCTCGCGCTGTGAGATTAAACATTAAGTAGATAGTTATAAGAATCGATGCCAGATTTGTGAACTTCTCTCTTTCTTCTCTTTCTTCTATCTCTCTGCGTCCTCTGCGCCCTCTGCGGTTTGTAAAAAAATCTTGTTCACCAAAGAAATAGCCTTCCTATTTCTACACAATATCTCGCTTTCATGCAGTATTCTTCCTGCTAATTGCGGGAGATAAAAAACTCTATGCAATGAATCTATAAGTAGACGAGCATAAATCAACGCAACTTGTATTTTTTTTTATTACTACCCGCTCCCCGCTAGCAATATTTAATTAGGCCCGCCTAGATGTTGCGAGTGCATTCTTTTGGAGAGCAACTGTTCTTCCAAGGCGGCAATTCGATTGTAAGCTGCTGTTAGCTGAGCAGTTAAGCGCTGGATTTGAATCTCTGCGCTCAGCTCTTTTTCCAGGCTTTGAGAATTCTTGTCGAAGTAGCTGTCATCTAACAGTATGTCTTTGTGTTCGAGGAGGCCATCGAGACTGCTGTAGCTTTGATAGGGCGAGGTTTGGTCATTTCCTAGCGTTCCAGAGCGATCGTTTCTCTGTTGCTGGGTCAGCTTCGTCTCCTTGGCCGACTCCAAGAGCTTTTCATTGAGGTTTTCTATGAGTTTGTAGAGGGCCTCGACTTGTTGGCTCAATACTGTAACTTGCTGGCGGAGCGCTTCCATACAATTATCCTTTGGCTCGTAACTTAATATCTTTACATTTTAGGTAAATCTTTACATAACTTGGATTTATCACTAAATTATTTAATTTTTGACTTAATTGTTGTGTTCCCAATCCTGACGGTAGATTTAGGGAGCCAGCTTGAAGATAATCGCTCGCCATTGGTGAGTCGATTGTAGATTTTAGATTTTAGGTTTTACATAGTCTTGGACAGAGCAACCGGGTGGGTTAACCCCCATTCTTGGTTCAAACCTTCAATCAGAGTTAAAACGTCTGGTTTCTGAGAGTCGGATCGCAGAGCGTCCTATTAGATTGACTTCGCTCTCGCCCGTGCTTTCAGGATTCAGATGAGTGGATTTTTAGTTTTTTTAGTTAGTGACATCCTCCCACACCAAATCAAAGATTATGGTGTGGGCTTCCCAACATCACTGCTGGGTTTTCCTAGTTTTCCCCTTGCGGGATTTCGCCTCTGACCTAGACTGACTTTCATCAATCCCCGGCAGACCGACTGCATAGGCGTTTTCTATTCCGCAAAGTCCTTGCGTACTGATGAGTTCCAAACCACGCAACCTAATGACTTCTGATGCTGCATGATCTCTATCTGTTTCGTATCCGCACTCACCACATCTATGAACTCGTTCGGAAAGCTCTTTTTTACCCGTATGCGTGTTGCACTTAGGGCAAGTTTGAGATGTTCCATCTGGATTGACCCGGAGGAAGTAGATTTGATGCTTTTTAGCCACCCACTCCAACAGATTGAGAAATTGACCAAAAGCAGCATCCAAGGTATGTTTTCTCAACATCCCCCTGGACATCGCTTTCAAGTTCAAGTCCTCAACAAAGACCATCCCAATACCTTCCTTGGTACACAAATGGTTAGCCAGTTTGAATTGCCAATCCTTCCGAACTCTAGCGATGTGGTTGTGGAATCTGGCAACCTTGATTCGAGCTTTCTCACGGTTCTTAGAACCCTTTTTCGTTCTGGCATACTTACGTTGCAGCAATTCCAGCTTGCGGTACAAAGATGTCAAGAATCGGGGTCTAGCAATAAACTCTTTATCCGAGGTTGTCAAAAACTTGGACAGTCCCAAATCGATACCCAGCGCATCGACCTGCGGTTGAGCGTCAGGTATCGACATATCAGACTCAATTGTCACTACAACGAACCACCTATCAGCTTTCCTCAAAACCCGTGCTTGCTTAACCACAAACCCCTCTGGGATAGGTCGATGCAAGTTGATAGGCATCTTCCCAACTTTGGGCAAGCTTATCTGCCATCCCGTAATGGGGTTGATTTTGAATTGAGGAAACAGCATGGACTTGATTTGTCCAAACTTCTTGAAGCGAGGAAAGCCAAACCCCCGCGACTGAAAATAATTCCAAGCATCATGCAATCTGCGAATGGTAGTTTGCAGAACTTGAGAAGGGGCTTCGCCCAACAACGGGAACTTTTTCTTCGCTTTGGGAAGTTCGTTCTGTTGAGCGTAATAGGTAGGGAATGGCTTGTCGGCTGGAATGATGTATTCTCTCTCCAGCGAACAATAATCCAAACTACATTTACGCGAATTGACCCAATCTTTGATTTCTCGCAAAGCGTAGTTATAAACCTTGCGATAAATTTCCAACCAATGAAGCATCGTTTCTTCTTGGTTGGCGTCGGGATAAATTCGGTAGCAGTAGTTCATGATAAGAGTCATACAGTCAACTCTAACACAGAACTACGGGTCTATAAACCTACATATGCTACCGATTTCACGCCTGATTGACCGGATAAAATCGGTCTGGGGGCGTCCATGTATCGCAACACCAAATCAAAGATTATGGTGTGGGACTTATTGCTCCCCCAGACCCCCTCGAATAGTTAAAAAATGTAACACAGATGCAGTCGATCGACCCGGCTGGCGAGCACAACTGGCTCAAAGGAACTTTTCGCACAGAAATTAGGCGTTAAGTTGAGGGAGTTTTCGGCATCGGAAAGCTCGATCGACAAGGTAGAAGGTAAAATCAGGGCAAGAGCCAATCGATTGCGCGATTTTAGATTTTAGATTTTAGATTTTAGATTTTAGATTTTAGAATTGAAGCATTGACCCCATGGATAAATTCGGGGGATTGTATCCTGGATGCTTTCGGTCAAACAGACTCTCTTGGCAGCAGAACCGAGTACAATGGCTCTGTGTTTGAAAAAGAAATAAGACAAATCGGCGCCAACTACCGGACTCGACAAACAATTATTTCCCCGGCTGTAGAACACAAAACGATGGGTCAATATTTAGAAAAGCGGATTGACAGGTGAAACGAAGGTCTTTGCTATTGGGGGCCGCCACCCTAACTTTAAGTCAATTGGCGGCAGGGTGCGACTCGAAGCCCATTCTCAAAATTCGATCGCTCAAAAACGGTATTCCGGCCCAACTGGTAAGCAAATTTAGGCGCGATGTACAACCGTCTCCGCTTTTACAGGTAACGCAAGAACCACAATTAAAAGAATTATTCGCCCTGTTGCAGGAGTGGAAACGGGTTCCCGAATCAAAAAATCAAGCTAACTTGGTGATGTTGGGAGATTACTGGCTGACTTTGGCAATTAGGCAAAAATTGATTCAGCCGATCGATCCTGCTAAGTTTGCTAATTGGTCACAATTGCCCGAAAGATGGCAAAAACTCGTCAGGCGTAACGATGAGGGTAAATTAGATCCTCAAGGTAAAGTGTGGGCTGCACCTTACCGCTGGGGAAGTACGGTAATTGCCTATCGAACCGACAAATTTAAGGCTTTGGGGTGGACTCCGACAGATTGGAAAGACTTGTGGCGATCAGAATTGCGCGATCGAATTTCTCTCCCGGACAGTGCCAGAGAAGTTATCGGTTTAACATTAAAAAAACTCGGAAAATCTTACAATACGCAGCAATTAGATCAAGTCCCAAATCTTAAAAAAGAACTCGCAAATCTGCACCAACAAGTTAAACTTTATAGTTCTGACGCTTACCTGCAACCATTAATTTTAGGCGATACTTGGTTGGCAGTAGGTTCCTCTGGGGACTTGCTGCCGCTGCTGCAAACTCAAAAGGATATTGCTTTAGTAGTTCCGGTTTCGGGAACTGCACTTTGGACGGATTTGTGGGTACAACCAGCATCAGGGAATCCAGTTTCTTTAGTGGAAAAATGGATTGATTTTTGCTTGCAGCCTCGGGTTGCTCCTCAATTATCTTTGCTGGCAAAGGCTAGTTCGCCGATAATTGTTGGCATGAAACCCGAAGATTTACCGGAAGCTGTTCGCACTAATTCTGTGTTGTTGCCGGATGCTAAGATTCTTGCTGCTAGCGACTTTCTGCTGCCGTTTGGGGATGCGGGCATTTCGCTGTATCGATCGCTCTGGCAAGAAACTAGGCAAGTAGTGAGAAGTTAAATTACAGTCATCCCGCGAGCCCGCCAGGGGTTGAAACCCCTGTCTAATAGCTAAAGTCCTCTCAAAGAGGACTGAAGAACTCATTAGTCGTCTTCAGACGACTTTAGCTTTGAGGCAGGGGTTTCAACCCTTGCCGGACTATGGGTTTGACCTTAAGTTGACACTCCCAAAGGCACGGCGCCGTGTCCTAACTCTTGTAAGGACACTAATCTAAAAGCCTTTCACCCTTCCTCGAAGACCTGGATTTGAGAGAGATTCTAAATCAATCCGACAGTTAAGCCGATCGCCCTTGCATGAATAAACTGCCAAAGCAGTGCCTTGACGGTTGCAAACTCGCACATTGTAACCATAATCGTTGGCGACAGTGCCAAAGCGGTTAACAAACTGATAGCGTTCCATATAATCGAGCAAACTCCAAAGTTGGCGGTTGACTATGAGAATTACCCAAGTATTGCCGGGATCGACAAACCAGCGATCGAGCAATTTGCCGCCAAATAGTTTTTGAGCTAACCACAGACTCGGCACGCTTTTTTCGGTTTGCGAAAGCGGGGGCGACGGGAAATTAGCAGCGCTGCCAGTCGGGCAGACAGGCTCCTGGGAAAAAGCCGCAGATTGTCCCCACAGCAAGGCTCCTAGGCACGCATAACAGGCGATCGGGAACAAAAATAAACTTTTTGTCAAAATGCCATGCCTGCGGGGAGAAACTTGATTTTCGTGGCGCATTTTGGGGTAATTCATCATATTCATCATATTATTAGACAAGATTGCATAAATCATTCATTGATACAGAAACCGCAGATGTAAGGCAGATAAACACGGATAAACGCAGATAATTTTTTAAATTACTCGTTACTAGGCTGGAGCCTAGTAACGCAGATCCGGAGGCTCTGCCTCCATGTTTCCAAGCGAGGCAGAGCCTCTAGATTTAGGTTCCCAGGCTAGAGCCTGGGAACAAGTTAATTTTATTATTATTCAGTCCGCGGAGGCGGACATTGTTTGTATAGTAGCGGTTTCAACCCCCGACTCTTATTGCTGCTGCTTTCATTGTTAAAATTCCGATCGCCTAAACAATGAAGCAGGCAGACAAGCAGTAAAAGTAGAACCGCAATTTAACTCGCTAGAAACTTCAATATCGCCGCCCATCATCTGACAAAAACGCTGGCTGATAGTCAGTCCCAAACCAGTACCGCCGTACTTGCGAGTAGTTGAATTGTCGGCTTGAGTGAAAGGCTGGAACAGTCGCTCTTGTTGTTCTTGTGTCATGCCGATACCCGTGTCCGTCACTCGGAAAATTAAAAAATCTGCATCCAAAATTAACATTTGAGCAACTCTCGGTTGATATTTATTTTTTAATTCTTCACTGGTAATTCTTTCGACAGTAAGCACGATCGCCCCATTAGCAGAAAATTTAGCAGCATTGCTGAGCAAATTCAGCATTACCTGCCGCACTTTCATCAAATCGCCGTGCATCGCGCCGATATTGTCAGAACTCAATACTTGCAAAGTATTGCCGTTTTTATCCATTAGCGGTTTGATAGTTGTTACTACTTCCTCGATTAAGCCTCCAACATCGAAGCTTTCGAGGTAAATCTCCATCTTGTCAGCTTCAATTTTGGAAATGTCTAGAATGTCGTCAATTAGGCGCAGCAAGTGTTTGCCAGCAGTGCGAATTTTGTCTAAATCCGAGACTACCTGTAAGTTGCCTAACTCTTCGGCATCTTCCGCTAGCATATCGCTGTAGCCGATAATCGCGTTCAGGGGAGTGCGTAACTCGTGGCTCATATTTGCCAGAAAAGCACTCTTGGCGCGGTTGGCGAGTTCTGCGGCTTCTTTAGCCAACTGCCATGCTTCCTCAGCGTCTTTGCGTTCGGTGATATCCCGAAGTGTCGCCACCACCGCTTCGACGCTGCCGTCTGTCGCACAAACCGGGCTGAGAATGTACTCGTAGTCGCGGGTTCCCCAGCTTGCGGTGGGGACAATTACTTCGCCTTTGACGGGTTCGGCTGTGGCAAATATGCCCTGGCATTCTTGGTGAACCCGCTGCATAATTGTTGGCGGCCAGCCTAATTCCTGCCAGGTTTTGCCAATCATTTCTCTGGGGTTCATGCCGGCAGCTTGAGCGGCGGTGCGGCTGACATAGGTGTATTTTCCCGATCGATCTACTAGAAAAATTAGGTCAAGAGAAGCACCGAGAATGCCGTCAACTGTTCTGGCGTGTCGGGCTACTTGAGCCGTCATTTGTCTGACTGTGATGGCGCCGCGGACTCTGGCGGCGAGTTCAAACCGCAAGAGTTCGTTGGCTTGTTTGAGGAATAGGGTGCGCTGTTCGACTTCTATTTCTAGTTCTGCTTTGGCTTTTTCTAGGGTGCGTTCGGCAAGTTTGCGATCGCTCACATCTGTAGAAATTGTACCGACTGCATAAGCTTTACCTTCGGAGTTGCAGAGGGGAAATTTCAGAGAAATATAAGTGTGCGGGCCATCGTCTTGAGGGATGATTTCTTCGATGGTTAGGGGCGAGGAGGATTCGAGAACTTTCAAGTCGTTTTCTCGCAGGGCTGCTGCTTTGTCTTGGGCAAAAATATCGCCGTCAGTTTTCCCTGTTATTTGCTCTTTGGCGATGTCGAACAAATTGTCAAAATGGCGGTTGGTGAGCAGGTATTTTCCGTCAGCATCTTTGATGTAAATTACTGCTGTTGAGTTGTCTAAAATCGCTTGCAGCAGTGCTTCGCTCTTTCGCAGGGCTTTTTGAGTGTTTTGGCGATCGACTATTTCTGGCTGCAATTCCCAGTTGAGGCGATTTAAGTCTTGCCAAGCTTCCTGGACTAGATTTAAGGCGATCGCGCTTTTTTCTAATTCTGTATTTTCTGTATTTACCTGCCGCGACTGGTTTGAGACGGAGTTTGCGGGCAATTCTAGGGGTTGGAAAGCAAGCGGGATGTGGGGATTTGCGATCGGTCGAGCGCCCGCAATTTTTTTATATCGAAAATCGACTGCTAATTGACCATCTAAACTAGATTTTTTAGGAAATAAATCGGGGAATTCGCCGAAATTTAAATTGTCATAAATTATATCAAATGTCCGCGATCGCTGCGACAGTTCGGCGCTGGAGTTAAATGCCCAATTCCCCTCTGCTGTTGATAAATCTGAGTTAGCGCGTTTAGCAATCCGGCGGGTGACGGCAACTCCCAAGGCGAAGGGGACAATGGCAGCCGCAGACATTGCCAGCAGCCAGTTGTTTGCCCACCAAGTTTCTATTGATGTTTTGGGGATGAATCGCACTAAAATTGCTGCGGGTTTTCCCGCTAAATTGCCAAGGGATTTGGCAGCTACTGCATAAGTTTGACTGGCTGTTTGTACGTTTCCGGTGACTGGTTTGCCGGCGGCTGCGACTGCTGATTGCAGCAGCGATTTCTCTGCCAGCAAGTCTGGTAACTGTTGGTTTTTTGTAAATGTTTGCGAAGCCAAAACAAATTTGCCGTCAGCCAGCGGTGCGTAGATAGCCTGATATCCGCCGCCCTGTAATTTGAGGGTTTCGGTGTTAGCAACCGCCGAAGTTTGGCTGATAATTTTTTCTAACACTAAGGCCGCAATCACTGTCTGATTTTTGGGATCTTTTATGGGAATTGCTGCGTAGTGGAGGAGAACAGGTCGATCGCCCTTTCCGGGCGACAAAGATCCCAATTGTTCCTGAAATTCTGATTTAGCAATGATTTCGGTAGCGGTAATTGGGTTTTTTGTAGCGAATACTCGATCGACTATTTGTTGCAGGTTAAAACTTTTTCCCTTCTGGTTGGGGTTGACGCTAACCACTATCTGCCTGTTTTTTCCAACTAAGGCCGCGCTGTCTATTTCCCCTGTTTTGACTTGATTTTCTAGAATTTGCTTGACAGATTTTTGCAAATATGATGGTTTTTTGCCACTGTTGTAAGCTAAAGCTGTTTGGGCGATCGTTTTGCTGTCAGAGGAGTTTTGCAAACGATCGGCGGCGCGATCGAGTGGTAGATTATAGTTAATTTCACTAAGGCTCAGTTCTGATTTAGCTTGATTTTGCAGTTGATTGCTTCCAACTGCCGATGTTAGCCAAATTGCTGCTGTCGTTAGTCCGACGGGCAAGATTGTTTGTAAAGTTAGCAGTCCGATTAGCTGTTTTCTGGTAACAGATAAGTTGTAGGTACACGGCTTGAAAGCTGCTTTCAATCTTCTTTCGGAAGTCGCAACTTTAGTTTGCTGCAGACAATTTTGCTGGCTGTCGTTTAACTGAGTATGAGCCATAGTAGTTGATGCGGGATCGGTTATAGATGACAAGCAATCAATTTTAGATTTTAGATTTTAGATTTTAGATTTTAGATTTTAGATTTTAGATTTTAGACTTTAGCGTGAGCGCTCAGTTGAACGATTTTAGATTTTATATCGAGTTCGGTTAATCACTCCTATCCTATCCGGTCGAGCGACCGAGATTTTTGTAGGGGTTCGTGAGCCAAAAATACCTGCCAATAATTGACAATCTCCAAAACCCGCCCCGACCGGGATATTATGGTTAATCGATCGGACATGATATCATCATAAAATTGTTGCCTCTCGTCGCCGTCAACCAAGCAAGAAAATGACTGGGGTATTCTCAAAAAAATCGGTTTCTCGCTGTTAATTAGATTGTGTTATTTAGTTGTTTTTACATATAATACTGTCGGCTCCTATTTAAAGTGTGTTGGGAGCATCCAAATGAGTGCTTTCACAGGAGTATTAGCGGTTATACAGCATATTCGGTGGTTCATGAAGTACAGTATCCGCCTTAATTGTTGGTACATTGTTATGTAGGGTGCGTCGCTGCTCATGTTTAATGAAACTTGCAGATTGACTGGTGGCGACGCACCTTACTTACGACAAGATTGTGTGTACCGCATATACATGGAATATGCTGTATGTAGGCGTTGCTGTGCAAGATACTCGCATTCCTCAAAAACGCTTTTTACAAAATCGGGATGATCGCGCATACAGTCGTAAAACGAAGTAGTTTATCGATCGACTGTATCGTAAATTCAGTTAAACAGAGATGTTGCACCATTCTCAATCAGGTTTTTATGGGCGGGCTCTCCTGCCCAACCCCTACTCCCCACAAGAAATTAATTCTTTGTGGAACAGGCCGGAAAGCCTGTTCTGGAGAATGGTGCAAGATGTCAGGTTAAACCAAAGTTTAGCGTAATTATTGCAACACTTAGATACGCTCGATCGCCTTTTCCCTGCTTCACATTTTTTTCAATCCCACAACCGCCTGCCTGCTTTGCCACCGAGTCGCTGGTGAGTATCTTTGAGCAAAGTTGGGATGTCTAACTCTTCGGGACACCGGGGCAAACATTCGCCGCAATCGGTGCAGCGGTTGCCTTTGCTGCCGGGAAACCAGTGTCCGGCATTTTCAAACATGGCATAGCGGTATTTGCCAAAGTCAGTCATGTCGCACCCGACGGCGAGATTGCGGAGTCGCAATACTTCGGGAATGTTGATGTTTTCCGGGCAAGGCAAACAGGCATAGCACTGGCTGCATTTGTCGGTTTTCAAAGTGGCTGCAATAACCGATTCTAGCCGATCGAACGCAGCGATTTCGGCATTGGTGAGGGGAAAGTCGCGATCGCAATATTTCAGGGGTTGCTCTAATTCTGTCGCATTTGCAGGGCCCACACTCAAAGTCCCAATCCTCGTATCGCTAAGTAAAAACCGATAGTTTAACTCTAAGGGCGAGAAAGGCGAGCACAATTGTGCGAGAGTTTCCGGGGGCGTGTAGAGTTGCCCTCCTTTATCGGCTGGGGAAATGATGAAAACGCCCATATCTTTGTCTTTGGCGAGTTCAATTGCCGGGGCGTTGCGCTGAAAAAAATAGTAATAATGCAGATTGACAAATTCAAACAAATCTGTATTGATTGCAGCCAAAATCAGATCCAGAGGCCCGTGAGTCGAAAAGCCAACGTGCCGAATTCGGCCATCACCCAGGGCTTTACTTACAGCTTTCATGCAGCCTGTGGGATCTCGCACAATCGCCAAATGTTCCCAAGTATTCAAACCGTGAATTGCCAGACAATCGATATAGTCTAAATTCAGACGTTTGAGGGATGCGTCGATGCAGCGTTCCATTGCTGCTGCATCCTCGGTTGGGGAAATTTTTGTAGTGACGTGAAGGCGCGATCGATGGACAGACAAACCAGCCGACAGGGCCGCACCGAGATATTCCTCGCTGCAACCGTAACCCGCCGCCGTTTCCAGGTGATTGATTCCCTGAGACAGGGCCTGTTGTACAGTCTGACAGGCAGTTTCCTCAGAAGCCAAATAGCGCATGGTTCCCAAGGAAAATACAGACAGGTGCAACTCCGTTTTGCCAAACCGTCGATAGCGCATAAAGTTTAGGAAGTTTCGCCCGGGCCCAAGCCGCTTCTCTTAATCAAATCCTCTGGACGGAGGTTTGAGATAAATTCCCGGAAGGCCCGGCGTTCTGCCTCATCAGCATCTCGATCGACCGGTATCGAAGCATCGGCGACGACTTCTTCCATCACCCAGATGGGGCAGTTCGTTCGCAGGGCTAGGGCGATCGCGTCGCTAGGTCGGGCATCGATCTCTTTTTTAACTTCTCCCTGACGGACGATCAGGACGGCATAGAACGTGTTATCTTGCAGCGAGTGAATAACTATACGCTCCAAGGTAAGACTCCATGCCTCTAAGAAATTGACCATCAGATCGTGAGTTAAGGGCCGAGGAGGCTTGTGGCCTTCGATCGCGCTAATAATAGCTTTTGCTTGCTCCTGACCGATATAAATAGGCAAAGCGCGTCGCTCAGTAGAGTCTCTCAATAGGACAATAGGGCTGCGCGTGGCTGCATCTAAGGCAATTCCAGCGACTTTCATTTCAATCATAAAAATGCTCGGTAAGTGGGAAACTCAGAGACTTTAGTCCTGAGAGGGAAACAACATGGGCGGTTTCAACACATTCGACTACGCTCAGTGAGCACCACCTTGAATCCCCTTTCCCCTTTCGGGGGTAGAGGGGTATGGTTGCCCCTCTTTGGAGATATGGTTGTCTCCGGCTCCCTTTCGGGGTAATGTTCGCTTGTCGGTCAATGTTATGAGAGCTTGTTAGACTTGCAACACTGTCTCAGTGACCTTAAGACTGTTTAATTGCAAATGACAGAGCGGAAAACTAGCGTCGCATTCAAGGAGTGTCGTGACTCAAATAACGTAGCCAGTTAAGGCTGAGGCCCGTCAGCACAGCTTGCTTCGATTGCTCTTACAAGCTCAGTCCCTGGTTTTAGGGCTGGGTTACTGACAGAATTAAGAAACTGCAAGGCGGTAGAAAACTCGGACATAAAGATGACCTAAATCCAGTATGACTCGATCTTCGCCTGAATCTGCAACTGATCTGGGACTATCGATTTTAGATTTTAGATTTTCGATTTTCGATTGACTCCGGGGGACAGGGGGACAGCAAAACCTCCTGCGTCTGGTTTGTGCCTGTGGTTTCATGTAAATAAGCGATCGACTAAGGAAAAATACTTATGTTTACAGGACTGATTCAATCTCTCGGAAAGCTGAAGTCGTTAGGCAACGATTACTTCCAAATTTCCTGCACATCAAGCAACTCCTACCAGATTTTACAAGATTTAGCCATTGGGGACAGCGTAGCCGTGGATGGAGTCTGTTTGACGGTAGTGGAAGTTCTGCCGCAAGGTTTTGTCGCCGTCGCTTCCCCAGAAACTCTCCGGCGCACTACTCTGGGATCATTCCCCGATGCTTTGGTGAACCTAGAAACCTCCCTGCGCGCCGGTAGCAAATTGGGGGGACATTTTGTGACGGGGCACGTAGATGCGATCGGCACTTTAGCCACATCCACCCAAACCGCCAACGCTTGGGAGATGCGCTTTACTGCCCCACCAGCAGCAAATTCGGGATGGCAACGTCAAATCGCACCTTACATCGTTTCCAAGGGCAGCATCGCCGTCAACGGCATCAGCTTAACCGTGGCAGATTGCGATGCTGACGGTAATTGGTTTGAAGTTGCTGTCATTCCCCACAGTTTTGGTGAGACAAACCTCAGCTATTTGCAACCAGGAAGTTTAGTAAACTTAGAAGCAGATATTCTGGGCAAATATGTCGCCAAATTTCTCCGCAGCGGCTCAAAATCCCATCCCGAACCTTGGGAAGAAGATTCCGCAATCAACAGTTTAGGAACAATTACACCCGAATTCTTAGCAGAACACGGATTTATGTAATCAATGAAACAATAAAAATCATTGCTGAACGAAGTAGCTGTGGGCCGACTAGCATCTTTTTATCATTTAGAATATAACTTTTAGTTGTAGTCTATCACCATTCTCTTGCTTTGCACAACTCATTGATACGTGCTATATACCATTGACGTTGAACAGAGAAGGCGGTACAATTTTTATTAGGGGTTTCTTGGCTATCTCTTCCAGCGACTGTGTAAGTCCTGACTGCGACGAGTGTAAGGTAGATATGCCAATCTACAAAGAAAAAAAATTGAAAAATCTTGTTAAAAAGCAATGCAGCCAGATTCTCAAAAATCTCCCAATTTACCTCTCGTCTCAGTCATTATCCCTGCATACAACGCTGAGCCATTTATTGAAGAAACTCTGAAATCAGTTTTAGCTCAAACTTATCCAGCAATTGAAGTTTTAGTAGTCGATGACGGTTCCCAAGATCGAACCCCTGAAATTGTCGAAAAATTTGGCCAAAAATATTCTCGCGTCCAGCTTCTGAAACAGCCAAATTCTGGAGTCGCTGTTGCTCGAAACTTAGGAATTCAGAAATCCAGAGGAGAATATATTGCCCCCATTGATGCCGATGATATTTGGTATCCTGAAAACATAGAAAAACAAGTTGAATCTATGTTGGAGGGAGGGGAAGAAGTAGGGGTAGTCTATTCGTGGACAGTGGACTTAGATGAAAAAGGATTGCTAACAGGAGGATTCCGGTCTTTTAGAATTGAAGGTGACGTGTACGCCACCCTAATCTGCCACAACTTTATAGGAAACGCGAGTGCTTCTATGATCCGTCGCAGTTGTTTGGAAAAGGTGGGGGTTTATGACAAGACATTGAAGGAAAGGAATGCTCAAGGCTGTGAAGACTGGGACTTATACCTGCGGATAGCAGAGCTTTATCAATTTCGAGCCGTGCCGGAATTTTCCATTGGCTATCGCAGAATGTATAACACTATGTCTACCAACTATACGACAATGGCGAATTCTCAATCTTTGATGCTGCAAGCGGCCAAGCAACGGCATCCCGAAATTCCCGATTTCCTGCACCGATTATCTACCAGTAATTTTTTGCTGTACTTAGCGAACCAAAGCAGCCGCAACGGCCGCGATCGCACCGCGCTCTTTTGGTTATTCCAAGCTTTAAAAACTGAGTGCATCTCACCCTTATTACGTTCTGGCTTTTACATAGTATTGGGAAAGAGCCTTCTAAACCTATTATCCCAGTCTGGGAAACATCAGGATGCTCTAGATGCACCTGTGAGAGTAGAAGATACGCCATACTCTGAGAACCAACCGATGGGCCGGGAGGTGTTGGTAGAGCTCCGGCGCAAAAAGATCGAATTCATGGTAACGATAGGGAACATTTTTCACCAGTCAATTTCCCTCCTTGTCCAGCGAAATCAACCAAATATTGACACGCTCCCTTAAGTAAAAATTAGCGCCACGCCACCGACAAAGGCAGAGTTGTCTTATGAAAAAAGAAATTCAGGCTATTAGAACTCTGCTACCCCTCCTCAAGCTTTATCCTTGGGCTATCCCGGCAATGATTTCCTTGGGTATGCTTGCTTCCCTTTCCGACGGCTTTGGCATTAGCTTATTCATTCCCTTTTTGCAAACTTTACAGCAAGAACAAGCTCAGGCTATAACTGGCAATTCTTTCATTGATTCTCTGAACCAGATATTCGCTGGTGTCCCTGCTGGCTACCGCGCCTTAATCATTCCATCTTGTATTTTAGTCAGCATCCTCATCAAAAACCTGATTGTCTATAGTAATTCTCTGCTTTTTGCTTGGTTAAATTCGCGAATTAGCAACCGATTGCGCTGCCAAATTTTTAACCAAACTTTAACTGTTAGCTACTCTTTCTTAGAGCGCAGCGAATCGGGAAAGATTATGAATATTTTGGCAACAGAGAGTTGGCAGACTAGCAAAGCTTTGAGTTTGTTTGTTAACTTGATTACGTCTGCTTGTACGATTACTGTCCTGGCGACGCTGTTACTGCTCATCTCTTGGCAACTCACCTTAATTATCAGTATAGCGCTCTTCCTCATCTCACAGTTCATCCAGTTTGTGACGCGGCGAGTCAAACATCTGGCACAGCAAGCAGTAGACGCCAATTCTCAGCTCGCTGTCCGAATGTGGGAGGGATTAGGGGGGATGAAAACCATCCGCTCCTTTGGACGGGAATCTTACGAGCAAGAACGCTTCGATCGCGCTTCCCTGCAGGTGCGAAACACCTTTTTGCAACTCGATATGCTGGGAGGGCTCATCAATCCGCTCTATGAAGTTTTTTCCGCACTCCTCCTGCTAGCAATTTTGGCGATCGCCCTCCTGCAAAACCAGTCAGCTATGCCAACGCTGCTGACTTTTTTATTCATCCTCTACCGCTTGCAACCGCAGGTGCAACAACTAGATATCGCGAGGTTAGGTTTAGTCTCTACCGCCTGTTCTGCTGAAGTGGTAATGTCTTTTTTAGACACTTCGGATAAACCTTACATCCGCTCTGGTACAGTTCCCTTTGACAAGCTGAAGCAGACGATCTATTTTGAGTCAGTTTCCTTAACTTACAATCCTGAAGATCGGCCGGCAATAGAGGCTGTCTCCGTCGAGTTTAAACGCGGCGAAACGACTGCTTTAGTGGGGCCATCGGGTGCGGGAAAATCTACGATCATCAGCCTCCTCTGCCGCTTTTACGAGCCAACATCAGGAGGAATTTATGTTGACGACTGCTCATTAAAAGAACTTAATTTAATGGACTGGCGGAAACGAATTGCGATTGTCAGCCAAGATGTCCATATCTTTAGCGGGACGGTGAGGGATAATATCGCCTATGGGCGTTTAGAAGCAACCGAGGCAGAAATTTTTGAGGCGGCAAAACTTGCCAATGCTCACGATTTTATCAGCCAACTGCCGGAAGGGTATGACACGAAAGTGGGCGATCGCGGCGTTCGCCTTTCTGGCGGGCAAAGGCAGCGCATTGCCCTCGCTCGGGCGATTGTCCGCAACCCAGATATTCTAATTCTGGATGAAGCAACGAATGCTCTGGATAGTATTGCCGAAAACTTGATTCAGGATGCCCTCAATACGCTCAGCCAGGATCGTACCGTCATTGTCATTGCTCACCGCTTATCGACGATAGAAAATGCTGATAAAATTATTGTGATGGAAAATGGCAGGGCGATCGAACAAGGCAACCTCCAGTATTTGCTGAAACTCGACGGCCTCTTCGCCAAGCTTTATCACTTGCAACACCGTAACGTACAAAACTAAGTAAAAAACTAAGAGTAAGTTGGTGAATTATTTATGCCTTATCCCATCCTTGACATTGAAGTGACACAGCCCCTCCCAAATCTGATAATTTCTGAGGAGGATACAGGAATTGCCTTAGTTGTGCGGCGCAAAGATAAAGCTGTTGGTTTGATCATGCAGCCTCTTCCTCCCAAGACCGTCCTTTCTCCTGAAGATTTAGCTAAAATCATTGAACGGGAGGTTGGCATTAAGTTACTTCAGGAATCGATTAGAGAAGAGCTAACTCCTGCCGAAAATGGCGATCCCTTTCCGCCGCTGACAGTAGCAATTTGTACGAAAGATCGGCCGGACAACTTGGCGCGGTGCCTGCAACATTTACTCAAGTTGCAAACACCTATTTTGGGTGAAAAGCTTTACTTTGAAGTGTTAGTAATTGATAATGCACCTTCAGATGAAAGAACGAAGGAATTGGTAGACTCTCTACCAGGAGTTCGCTATGGCCGGGAACCAAAACCCGGTTTAGACTTCGCTCGCAATCGCGCCTTGCAGGAAGCAACGGGCGAACTATTAGCCTTTCTTGACGATGATGTCACGCCCGATCGCCAATGGCTCAAAGGCTTGAGGGAAGCTTGGGCAGAAAATCCTGATGCTGGCGGTTTTACAGGGTTAGTGCTGCCTTATGAGTTAGTGACTGAAGCCCAAATTTTATTTGAAAGCAGAGGAGGCTTTCGACGCGGTTTTGAAAAAATTCGTTATGGTCAAATCTTGCCCTATAATCCCTTATACCCCTGTGGGGCTGGCATATTTGGAGCTGGTTGCAATATGGCATTTCGCCGAGATGTTCTACTGAAATTAGGGGGATTTGATGATGCACTCGATACAGGTGCGCCTCTCCCCGGCGGTGGCGATTTAGATATGTTTTATCGAGTTGTTCGCGCTGGCTATCCCCTCGTCTATGAGCCTCGCTATCTGGTGTTTCACCAACACCGTCGGGAATATGAAAAATTGCGCCGCCAGTATTGGACGTGGGGTTTAGGTTTTATGGCTTTTGTCGTAAAATCTTATCAGACCGATCCGAGCCAACGCTCGAAATTGCGCTGGCTTGTAGCCTGGTGGTTTGCCAATCAGTTAAATCAGTTGCAACAAAGTGTCAGAGGATGCCATGTATTGCCTCCGCCCATGATTCTAGCCGAGTTGTGGGGCGGTGTTGTAGGTCTGTTTGGGGAATATCCCCGCTCTTTAAAACTAATTGAAAAAATTAGGCAGCAATTTGCCTAAAATTAGGAGAGTTTTTTCAGAGATATGTTTCATATTGAATGCAGGGAAGAATAGTTAAATATGAGTAAGCTTCCGCCGATTGATATCGTAATTTGTACTTATAACAATGCTCCCCTTTTAGACAAAGCTCTCTCAGCTATTTCCCAACAAATAGTTTCACCCAACCTAGAGTGGAGGGTTTTAGTAGTTGACAATAATTGCACCGATAATACGCAGAAAATTGTCGAAAAATATCGAGTGATGGGGCAAATTCCCCAGCTTTCTACAGTATCAGAAACACAGCAAGGATTAACCTATGCCCGCCACTGTGGCGTTAAAAATACAACTGCTGATTGGATTGCTTTTGTAGATGACGATTGCTTCCTGGCAGAAAATTGGGTGGAACAAGCTGTTAGATTTGCAGCAGCTCATCCCGACTGCGGCGCTTTTGGCGGTCGAGTAATTTTAGATTGGGAAACTCTACCAGCCAAATATGTATTGAATTATGGGTACTCCTTCGCACAACAAGAACACGGTACAGAACCCCAAAAAAAATCTTGTTTAGTGGGAGCAGGATTAGTTCTGAATAGAGCAGCCCTCGCTCATACTGGCTGGATAGATAAACCCTTACTTCAAGATCGCATCGGAACTAAGCTCATATCAGGGGGAGATGTGGAAATCGCTTTGCGGATTTACGGAGCAGGATACGACCTGTGGTACACTCCCGACTGTCAGTTAAGACACTTTATTCCGGCTAGGCGTACTTCTCAAAAATACTTGATCGACATTAACTATGGTCTAGGAACCTCTCAAGTTTTGGGCGATTCTCTTCTCTGGTCTGGTTCTTATCGAGATTGGCTGTTGAAATTTATTATCGATGCGGTGAAAGCTTCCCAAAATGTCCTGATTCAATCTTTAAGAGCAGCTTTGGGGCGGATGAATCCAGCGGAAGTGGAGATAAATGGGAGTTTTGTCCGTGGTAAGTGGGCCGGAATTAGCCGTGTGG
This sequence comes from Microcoleus sp. B4-C2, assembly GCF_036705265.1. Classification (NCBI taxonomy): domain Bacteria; kingdom Bacillati; phylum Cyanobacteriota; class Cyanophyceae; order Oscillatoriales; family Microcoleaceae; genus Microcoleus; species Microcoleus sp. B4-C2. The sequence goes on along the minus strand of NZ_JAUBUB010000016.1, from coordinate 36,772 downwards.
TTCGCATGAGCCCAGAAGAACGCAGCTTGATATTGGGGCGTGCAAAATTAGCTGGCTAAACAGCTCATAAATAATATTTCTTGAGGTAATTTCTGTGAGCAAGCCTTGGAAAGTTCTCAATGTCGAATTGAGCGAAAATATTCCTGAATTGCCCTTGATTTCCAACTACGCCGGAATATATGTAGTGTTTTGGTGGCATAATATCCCCCTTGGCGAACGGGAGATTTTAGAGGATCAGTTGCCAATCTCGGCTTCACAACTAGCGAATCTAGCGGCGCTGGCGATCGCGCCTGCAGTCGGCAGCCACCTGCTAGAGCAAGGTTTTAAAGCGCCTTTGCCTGAAGTTTACAAAAAAAATCGGGCGTGGCACCAGTCCCCTGAGTTTGATGCCCTGACTGCCTTAGAGCAACCCCTGGCCAAGCTGCAGGAACGCTTGAACCAGACTAGCAGCGCATCTGTTTCTGTCGTAATCGGCACTCGAAATCGGCCAGAACAATTGGCGCGATGTTTGCAATCCCTGCAAAATTTATCCCAACCTGCTCATGAGCTTATCGTGATTGATAATGCTCCGAGTTCAGACGCCACCCGCCAACTGGTGGCTGAGATCCCTGGAGTCAAATATGTATTAGAACCTCGCCCTGGTTTAAGCGTCGCCCGCAATACTGGCATCCGCCACTGTACAGGCGACATTATTGCGTTTACCGATGACGATGTGATCGTTCACCCTGACTGGGTGGCCAGGATTGCACAAAGCTTCCGCGAACCCAAGATCATCGCTGTAACCGGCCTCGTCCTGCCTGCTGAACTCGAAACAGAAGCCCAATTAATATTCCAAAAAGGTGATACTGGCTTTGGTTGGGGATACCGATCTCTGACTTTTGACGCTGAATTTTTTAAGGATACGAAACACCTAGGCGCTCCCGTTTGGCGCATTGGTGCAGGAGCAAATATGGCTTTTCGGCGTGAAGCTTTTGAGTTACTAGGAGACTTTGACGAACGCTTGGGTGCAGGGGCATCTGGGTGCAGTGAAGATTCAGAGCTATGGTATAGAGTGCTGGCGGAAGGGTGGATTTGCTACTACGATCCGACCCCTGTTGTTTATCACTATCACCGGGGCGATCTCGATAGCTTGAAACATCAGATGTACCAATATATGCGGGGTCACATCGCGGCCCTTTTGATTCAGTTCGGGCGCTACAAGCACTGGGGGAACTTGCTTCGCTTATTCATCATTTTACCTCTCTATTATGTGAAACGATTTTTAATCGGTCTTTTGACCGGATTTAAAGGGATTAATAGAACGCTATTGGCAGAGGTATTAGGTTGCTTTGCGGGAGTCAGCTTTTACCTCAAAAATCGTGTAAAGAAGGATCAATAGTTTTTCCAATTATAGGAAGATTATGGCAACAGTTGTTGAGACTAAGAAATCGGAAACACATAAAGAAAAGCTGGGCAATTTCTTAGCCCGCAACCCTTTCGGTCAGCCCTTGACCCTGGGATTCTTTTACCGAGAAAAGATGCGGGCAATTCACCGCATTTCCCCAGATATGCCCTTTAAAGAAATTTTAGAAGTAGGAGGAGGTCAAGGAGGCTTAACGTCTTTACTTTATCCGCAAGCGCAAATTACTAACATTGACCTCGATCCTAAATATGCAAATGTTCCTTGCAATCGGCAGGAAAAAGTACGCTTCATCTGTGGCGACGCGACCAATTTACCGTTTGAAAATGAGTCCTTTGATGCAGTGACGATGTTCGACGTTCTCGAACACATTCCCGACCACCAAAAAGCTGTATCTGAAGCGCTGCGAGTGCTTAAACCCAAGGGTTTTTTATTAGTGAGCAGTCCCAATGAGAACTGGCGCTTTCCCTACTACGGCGTGATGAAACCGCTCTGTCCGCCTGAAGCAGAGGTGATGGCAGAATGGGGTCACGTTCGGCGCGGCTATAGGATCGATGAACTGACAGGACTAATCGGTTTGCCTTACCAGAGTTCTGCTACTTTTATCAATCCCCTGACAGTAGTCTGCCATGATTTTGCTTTCTCTCGCTTGCCTCCCCTCATACGCCTATTATTCTGTACTGCTCTGAGTCCTGTAACCTGGGTAAGCTATTGGCTGCATAAACCTGAATCATTGGGGACGGAAACTGCATACGCTTGGCAAAAGCCATAAAATTTATGAATTTCCAACCAGAACCAACGATCGCCCTCCTGCACTGGGGCGATTTAATCGAAGATTTTTTAGATACCATCGGGGTTTCCTTTGAAGCTTTCTGCAACGAAATGACGGGGGGCTGGATGTTTGGCTACATTGAGGCGCTGCGACGGGCAGGGGTGCGGACAGTGTTATTCTGCATCTCTGGTAGCGTGGCTGAACCCGTGCGCTACACCCACAAAGACACAGGTGCAACAATCTGCACCCTGCCCGCACCTCAACTTTACCAAGCTGTCCGCCGCCAGATGGTTAACCCTCAAGGGTGGACGGTTCAGGATATGTTTGGAGAGGTTCGAGGCCTGGGCCGTCTGATGTTGGCAGGAGTGAAAAGCGTTACTCCTTATCTGGCTACACCGCTGGGGTTGCTGGCGGCAGAATTGCGACGGGAAAACTGCCAAGCGATTCTCTGCCAAGAATACGAGTACCCGCGCTTCGACGCTTGTACTTGGTTGGGGTGGCGGATGGGGCTGCCTGTTTTTGCGACGTTTCAGGGGGGCGATTTTCAGGTTAGTCCTTGGGAAGGTTTGTCGCGCCCGATCGCCCTCAAAGCGAGCGCGGGTTTAATTATTGCTTCGCAAACCGAGGTACAGCGCGTGCAAAGTCGCTATGGCGTGCCGACAGCCAAGATTGCCCGCATTTTTAACCCGCTGGATTTGGAACTGTGGCAACCAATGGATCGCGCTGAAGCTAGGCAACTGCTGGGTTTTCCCGGTGACGCTGAAATTGTCGCCTGTCACGGGCGGATTGAGATTCGCCGCAAGGGGTTAGATATATTGCTGGAAGCTTGGGAAGGGATCTGTCGCGATCGCCCAGGCCGAGATTTGCGGCTGTTGCTGGTGGGGACTGGTAGCGACGCGGAGGAATTGAGCCAGCGAATCGCTCAGATGCAGCTTTCGGGCATTGTTTGGGTGAATGAATATGTGCGCGATCGCGCTTTGATGCGACAGTATCTCTCGGCTGCTGACGTTTATACTTTGCCTTCTCGGCATGAGGGGTTTCCGGTGGCACCGCTGGAGGCGATGGCTTGCGGGTTGCCCGTTGTGGCTGCTGACGCCCCTGGAGTGCCTGATATTTTCGAGGGGGGCGAAGCTGACGGCGGGATCGTTGTGCGCCGTGAGGATGCAACCGCTTTGGCGGGGGGGCTCGGTCGGGTTTTAGACGATCGGGCGTGGGGGCGGGAGTTGGGTAAGCGCGCTCGCATTCGGGTGGAAACTCATTTTTCTCTGGAGGCGATCGGTGTGCAACTGCGACAGTTTTTGTGCGATCGCTCTTTAGCGCACATTCCGCATATCTGACTCGCAGCACTGGGAATGCTTGAAAAATCCCAGCCCTAAAAATTTATCTCCGCCTAATTTTTGTGGTTTTATTATCATTTTTTTTGCCAATTATCGGAGACCTAATAAATTTAACTTGACGATTTTTTTTAATATATTCATTCTTTCAACTAAGGAATGAGAATTAAATAACTTCCACAATTTTGTGGGATGGGCGTCCCGCCCGTCCAAAAAGGACGGGCGGGACGCCCATCCCACAATAACAATTAAAATTGTAAGTTATTTAATTCGCAATCCTTAGCAATTTATTCTGGGAGGGTGACAAAGATGTCTAGGAACTAGAACGACTCAGGGTTTCTCCCTGTGTACGCTGTTGATAAAAGCTAATTTTATTACGAGCTAACTTCATTAATTATTGCACAGGTTCAGAAGATTGTTACCGATAATTTACCCGCTGCCCTCCATCTCAACCAACGCCAAATGTACTCCCTATAAGGTATTTTGGGCTCGGTTATTTACGGCGAGACACATATCTTTCCACCTGCATTTTCTGAATATTAGTGCCTTCAAATCCAGCATTTTGAGAACTAAAAAATTCCGCGCGATCGCCCAGAGCATTATAGTAGCTGTAAAGGTAATCGATCAGTTGCTGGCTGCCAGTCGAATAGAGGTTATTCGGCAGCGCGTTTACCGTTATACCTCCGATTAAGCAGTGTGGTGTTTCCACAAATCGATTTTCCAGATTTGGCAGCCCTGCCGCCACTAAACCGTATTGAATTATAACTGCTATATTTTAATTTTTCAAACGATACAACACCGACTCAGTATTAAAATTTTTTCCGAAAACTGGTTGCAGCGGGCCCTCGGCACTTGTCAGCCAAGATAGAGCTTTTCTGGTAGCTGCGTCTGTCCCAGTCAGGGGCCCGAATCCTACAGTCCTAATTTTATTTCGCCGTAGATTGTCAATCCATGCCGAAAGTCGATCGGCTCTAAACGGCACATATAAGACTTGTCTGTCCATATTTCTCCCGTAAAATAGGTAGCTGCGCGAACTTAAAAAGAAGCCTATTTTTTGATCTGGTACTGTATTTTTATCAATATATTCGTAAATACCACGATACAGTTCGGTGCGTGCAATATCTCGCTTTTCCCTCCAATGACCAATTACTATCAATCCGATAACGACACCAATTATCACGATGTAAATCGATTTTTTGCGGGTGGGAAATAGATGATTCAGCCATTCTAAGCGAGGATTGATTTTCCACAATATCGCAGCCAGCGTCACTGACACCAGATAAAATATTGGGTATCTTAATATATCTGGCAAACTGGGGCCTAATATTTTCCCGATAGTATTAATAGCTTCTATTGGGTTAGACTTAAAATTGTCAATCAACAAACTACCCCAAACAATACTATCTCCGGTGAAAGAAGCATTTTTAATATAATCAAAAATTGTGTTGCTAGTAATTCCGAACAAACCACTAACCAAAACCACTGCCAGAACAACTAGATTTGGAGTTTTCAAGATAGTTGCTGTAGCTGCTGCTGCGATGCCCAGCAAGCTTAAAAAGGGAAAGCCGTATCTGAGGTTAAAACCCAGTAAAGGGCTGAGTTTACCGATCGAATCTCCCGCCGTACCGGACGTGTAAGGTGTAAATAGATACAGAATTCCTGTGCTGGCGAGAAGTATAATTAAAATAATATTATTTTGATTAATTATTCTAGTTTTACCCTGGAAAAAAGCCAGAGGTGCTGCCAATACCTGAAGGGCGATCGCCATAAAGGGCAGTTGCAATCTAATGATAATTTGTAAGCCGACAGTTTGCCAGTGGGAAACATTGCTGGGATTAAATTGAGCGGCTAAAGTGCTTTGCCAAATCTTTAGAAGTGGCGAAGCGGGCTGCTGCTGTACCGGAGGTGCTAGCCCAGGTATGGGAGACGGTAAGGAAACAGGATCTAAGGGAATTTTAATATCGCCGAATTCGCCGACAGGATAATTGATTTGCAGCAAGTTTCTCGCATACCAAAAACATCCTAAAAGCAAGCAACAAGCTAGGCCGCAAAGTAACACTGGTTTGAGAAAGTGGCGAATTCTAAAATGAGCTGGTGTAGATTTTTTATTAACCGCGAATCTTTTAATTTCTAATATTGCTAATCCTCCTAAAAGTGAGGCGGCATAGATTATTCCCGTGATTTTTATTCCGGCTAGCATTCCTGCGGTTGCCAAAAATAGCGATAGTTCCGATTGCGAGCGGCTGCTATGATAGGATAAACCTAGATACAAGCCGACTGTAAATATTGCAGCTAGCGGTAAATCTGGCTGAATGGTGTTAACTTGGTTGAGCATCATCGGTACTGTCAATACTAAAGATGCTGCTGCCATACCGTGAATTCGGGTTGCTCCAAATTTTATGCTTAATAGATAGACGGCAATTCCCTCAAGTACCCACGCAATTACCAGGGGGAAAGCTGCTAGAAAATCTTCTCCGAAGGGAAGCACACACAAAGCAGATAAAACGTGCCAATTGTAGGGATATACTCGTGCTTGCTCTTGTTCAAAAATCCAATTTCCGGTGGCATCTAATAATGTAAATGAATGGGTTTGATACCATCGGGCGATCGCAGGCAGGTGAAACCACAATGAATCATAATTGGTTATGGGTTTGGTTGCGATAGTTTCCAACAGCACAAATCCAGCCAAAGCGGTGGCAACAATAATTAGTGATTCTGAGAGAGTCCGAGGTTGATTGAGTTGGGGAATCTGCCACTCGGAGAAGGTAAAAGTTTTGTGGTTTTTGGTATAAATCAGGATGAAGCCGATCGCACAAATCAGAATTTCTGCTATAATCACCGCAGTAATATTTAGTCGATCGGCACTTCCTAAAATCAAGCCGATACAAACTTGGGCAATACTCCATCCCGTCAGGAGTACGAGGAGAAAATGGGGAAATGAATAGTTATTGTTTTCTTTCTGATTCTCAAAGGCAAGAGACAAGCTTAAGGGAATCGGCCCGACTACAATAATCAGAAATAAAATTAATTCCCACAAATGCTGCGCTATTAGCATAAGCTGCAAGTTACCATTTTTTATGAGTTTTTCCTCGTTACCCGAAAGAGTCGGGTAACGAGGAAAAACAACGAGTTAGCGTGCTGGTTGCACAAAACATTAATTTTCTTGTGGGGAGTAGGGGTTTGGCTTTTCGACCCTTCCACAAGAAAATTAATCTAGCCCATCCCCAATTTTTACCTGTTAGCTTGCTTCTGAGGTTTGGGTTTGACTGCTTCGGCATCTTTGGGCTTAGAAGTATCAGCTTTTAAGAATTCCGGGAATGGCGGCTGGAGGTTGTGAACTTCGATGTCCATTCCCAGCGGCAGAGGTGGAAGCTGGGGCAGATCGTTTTCCCAATCCTTGAGTGAGCTAGCGGTTTGTATTTCCACCATTTTCGGCATTTGCGGTACTTTGGCGGTTTCCAAACTGCCGATCATTTTTGCCAGAGCGAATTCTAGCTGAGATCCCGGGTCGATCGCCACCCAACCCTGATCGGTCATTTGCCGAACCTCGAAGTGAAGGTGAGGCCCTGTAGACATTCCCGTACTGCCGACGCGGCCGATCGTCTCTCCCTGTTTCACGAACTCTCCCGGTTTCACAAAAAGTTCCGAAAGGTGGGCGTAGAGAGTTTCCTGAGACTTTTTGTTGTGGTTGAGAACCACTGTCAAACCGTAACCGCCCAACCAATCGGCGATCGCCACTTGACCCGCATAGGCTGCCAGTACGGGCGTTCCCATCGGGGCACCCAAGTCAGTTCCGGTGTGAAACCTGCCGTAGCCCAGAACTGGATGAGTCCGCCACCCAAACGGCGAAGTAATTGCCGAAGCAATAGATAGCGGGAACAGCAAGCTGGTGTTGCCATTTCCGGGGACGCCTGGGGGACGCGGCGTGAGATTGTAGTAAGCAAAACCGGTATTGCTGCCACTGCTGACACTAACGGCACCGACTTGAACCGGCCCAAGTCCCATGCTGGGCGCTGGAGCGCCGCCGCCGTAAGATGCAGATCCGGCATAATACCCAGCGTCTGCGGAGTATCCAGTGTCTGCGGAGTAGCCGATGTTAGCCGACGAGTATCCAGCGTTAGCCGAGTATCCAGTGTCTGCTGAGTATCCAGCGTTCGGCGAGTAGCGCGGGGGTACGTAAGCAGATCCCGGTGGGTTTGAATCCCTCCAAACCTGGCTGCCTATTTGTTGAACGGCTTGACCGAGTTTACTGACAGGATTTCCGCTACTATTTCCGGCAACAGTTCCCCGAACGTCGCCCGGAAGGCTTTCTGGCAGATTTCGAGGAGGAGGGGCTGCAATATAGCCGTCGTCTGCGATCGGAGGTTCCTCTCTGTAGTTGGGTTCTCCGGCATCTGCCGTCACCGGCTCGGAAACAGGAGGAGGCGCGCACAAACCGCCTTCTCCTTCGCAGCCGGTCGATCGCTCTGCAAACTCTATTCTCGTTGGCGCTTCGTACTCTTGGTACTCTTCGTACTCGCTGGTAGCACCAATGCTGTAGTCTGTTTGGTCGATTTCAGCGTGGGCTGGGTTAACTGGCGCTTCAAAAGGTGGCTCCTGGGCCGTCGCTTCTGGCAGGGGAATCAGCGCTGGCTCCGGCAGATAATATTGGGTAGGAGGTGGTTCGCTGGCGTACTCCGGCTCCCAGGCAGGTTCGGGATCGAAAGGCTCGGACGGTGGAACTTCTGCCTGCGGTTCAGGGTATGGTTCTGGTTCCACTTGGCTGTATGCGGGTTCCGGGGGCGGGAGAGGAGCTTCAAATAATGGCTGGAGGTCTGCTGCACCGGGGATGGCTTGTTCTGCGGGCGGAGTTTCGGCTTGGGCCCAAACTAAGCCTTTGCTGAGCAGTCCCAGACTGGCAAGACAACCCAGTCCCACCAGCAGTGAGCGATCGGACAAAAGGCGCGATCGAGTCCGGGCGCCTGTAGGGTTCTTTTTTTGCTGTTTGGTTTTCAAATGGGCTGTTATTTGCTTGTCTGGAACTGGTTTCACGATTTTTTTTCCCAACTCAACAGGGGGCACAAGGATCTCGAAGTCAGGATCGAATGTATGGCAATCCTTGTCTTTATATACAGGCCTAACTGATTTTACCGGGCTTGAGGCAATTTTTTCTGCACATCGAACAAGCTCAAATGCTTTACGCATTCAGTCGCGATCGATATCCGGTTTTTTTGATCCCGATGGCACTTGCCTAAAAGTCTGTGACGGCCACAATGATGATAGCGCTTTGGTGTTCGTATATGTTAATTAGTTGCCTATATTTCTCGGCTTATGCAAAATTTCGGCGCAGTCGATCGTCCTGAGATATTGCACCATTCTCAATAATCTTTTCAGGGCGGGATCTCCTGCCCAACCCCTACTCCCCACAAGAAAATCTACTCTTTGTGGAACAGGCCGGAAAGCCTGTTAAGCGAGAATGGTACAAGATGTGAGTTGTCCTAAAACCGCCGACTCATCGCGATTTTTTCCTGAAAGCTGGCGCTGCGTTTAAACTTCGCGGACAAAATTTTTGATTGTTTAGAATACAAGCTAATTGATTCGCTTGAGTAAGGATAGGTTTCATGACTGTAGCTGGCGATCGCTTGACAAATTTTCCTGACTCTGAGTGCCTCAGACAGCCTGACGGTATTAGTTGGGACTGGCAGAGTTCTGAAGGCTTGCCCTATCTGACTTGCAGCTTGCTTTCTCGCTGGTCTCACGGCTTTTTTACTCGCGATTTCTCGCCCCAGGGGCCGATCGATCTGACGGAAGTTCTCGAACCAGGAGCTAAGGTTTACCGACTCCAACAGGTACACGGCAATGCGGTACTCAAAACGAGTGAGTTGTCACCCGTTGTGGCTCCGGCCCCGGAAACCGCTGCCCCAAGCTATGCTGAGGCTGATGGCTTGGTTGCCGATCAAGAATTGGAGGCGCTGTGGGTTTGCTCGGCTGACTGTGTGCCGGTGTTGATTGCTGACGATCGCACGGGACTCGTTGCGGCAGTTCACGCGGGTTGGCGCGGGACTGCTGCTAAGATATTACCAGAGGCGATCGCTCAACTTGTGGCACAAGGCAGTCAACTAGAAAATCTGAAGATTGCTATGGGGCCGGCGATCGCTGGAGAGGTTTACCAGGTATCTGTGGAAGTAGCAGCGGAACTGGGAGCCACCATTGCTCCTAAGAGTGCCGTTAGTGCGACAGCCGACGGCATCTGCGAGTTTTTGCATCAACTGCCGCAAACGCCTGTTTTAGCCGATCCAGAACCGGGAAAAGTACGCTTGGATGTTCGCCTCTGCAATGCTCTGCAATTGCAGCAGTTGGGAATCGATCTTTCTCAAGTGGCGATCGCTCCTTTCTGTACTTATTCTGACTCGGCTCGCTTTTTTTCCTATCGCCGCGATCGACTTAAAAAAGTCCAGTGGTCGGGAATTGTGAGCGCCTGCAGGACAAGTCCCTTCTGAGGGCATTTGGCAGAAGGTAAAATTTTAGACGGCCAAGATAAAAATAACAATCTTTGGATTCATTATTTTTTATTTACGAATGCCAAATGCCTTCTAGTTTCAACCTTCGTAAGGTTTGCTGGTTCCTGTTTTAAAGCACTAAAAACTAGCAGCAAAACTTTTGGGAAAGCGGCAGAGCTCCCGCCCCGCTTTCCTCTCTTGTTAAGATTACTCTATAACGAGAGTCTTCAGCGGGTTATTACAATGAGTGAGCCAACTCCCTATCAACTTCTTGAAGTCGATGAAGATGCTTCCTTTGATGAAGTGCAAGAGGCCCGCACGCGCCTAGGCGAGCAGTACAGCGGTGACAAGAAACGTTTGGAATTGATCGAAGCCGCTTACGATGCGATCCTCATGGATCGCCTGCGGCAGCGACAGGAAGGGAAAATTAAAGTACCCGAACGCATCCGCTTTCCCGAACGGCTGACTCCCCCACCCCCAAGCTTTACTCCGTCTCCTCCGAGTGGCAGCCCAGCTTGGTTGCAGCGGTTAATCGATACTCCTAGTCGATCAGACATTTTGTGGCCGGCTGGGGTGTATGTGGGGTTAGGCGGACTGAGTATTTATCCGGCGGCTAATGATGGTTTACTACAGTTGACTCTGGCTCTTGGGGTCGGCTGTTGTCTTTATTTTATTAATCGCAAGGAACAAAAATTTGGTCGCGCCGTGCTGCTGACTGTGGCTGGCTTGGTTATAGGCTTGTTGCTGGGAGGATTTTTGGGTTCTTTGGTCAGTCCGGCATTTATAACAACAGAGAAATTTATCGCTGTGTTTACGTTTTTAATTCTGTGGCTGGTTAGCAGTTTTCTGCGATAGTCAGTTGACAGTTGACAGTTGACAGTTGTCAGTTGTCAGTTGTCAACAGTCATCAATCATTAGTCAAGCATCAACAGTCATTAGTTATTGGTAATTGTTGAGTGGTAATTAGTAATTGGTAACAATCAACTAACTACTAACACCTAACACCTACGAACCAACCAATAACAATTAACCAATAACAATAATTAACCACTGCCAACTGTCAACTGTCAACTGTCAACTGACAACTGTCAACTGACTAATGACTACTGACTATCTAAGATAATCTCAACTGCTTCGCTCAAATTGTTAGCAATTAAATCCGGTTGGTGCATTTCTAGTTGGGTGCGATCGCGAATTCCGCACAAAACACCAATTACCTTGACACCGTGCGTTTTTGCTGATATAATATCCGCCTCCGTATCCCCAACCATCCAAGTGTCAGAAGCCGGCGGCAGTTCGGCCAGAGCTCTTGCCATCAACAGGGGCTTATCTTTGACATCCCCGGTTTTAACGTAATCGTTGGGGAGGCAATAGCGGCGGTTTTCTGGGAAAAAATGCCCTAAATTGCAGCGGTTGAAGGCTTCATCTAGTTCCCTAACGCGGCGCATGGTCATCACCGCTAAGTCTACTCCAGCGCGCTGCACCTTTTCGAGAGTTTCGACAGCGGTGGGAACTGGTCGATCGTAAATCATGTAGGGTAGGGTGTGGACGGTTTGACGGCGTTTATGGGCAAAATCGCGGGCTTGATCTGCATCTAATCCAGAGAGGATGGCGATTTCGGTTTCGGGAACCCGCGCGCGCTTCATGTCCCAAAACTCTGCCTTGGGGAGTTCGCGCACTGCTTGACCCTCACGTTGAGTCTCGGCGAGACACTTCTGGTAAACTCGGTAGTAGCGATCGGACACGTCCATAATCGGGCCGTCAAAGTCGGTAATAAGTCTCAGCATTTAGCAGAGTATTTTTAAGCTTTGTATACAAATCCTTCGATACTATATCATTTAAAGGTAACACTTTCTTTACAAAAATTGACACAAATACCTAGGGGAGGTAAGGTCTATAGGAATGGTGCTAATTAAAGCAAACATTTGAATTAAACTGTGCTGTTCATCAACTTGAGCGGTTGTCAGCCATATCGGGAAATTTAAAATTAAAATGTGTCGCACAAATAGTGTAAACCGCTACATATTGTTCATAAATCTCAACCTCAATCGAGGCTGATTTTGACTGCGCTTTCTCACAAAAAGTGGGTCAAATTAATATTTAGCCCCATTTTTAAAATAAGCAAAAAACTGCTTGGAGAATCCAAAGTGTACTGTTTGCATAAATGAGCCAGCGATAACAGGTGATAACATCTGCCAGTATAAAAATTTCCCTGATAAATCGCAGCCAAACAACAACTAACTTTACCGGCTAACCTTTGAGAGAGATGCTCTACAATAACGAGATGCTTCCCACATTAACTGTAGAGAGCAGCCCCAGAAGTATTAATATTCTTCTTTATAAGCTGTTATCCTTACGCAGGATTGAATACCTCACAGTCGATCGGGAACTTAAGATTAAAGAAATATCTTTGAAAGTGCAAGATTTTGCCTACATTCATGAAGAAGTAGCCGAAGGAAAAGACGTGCGCGATAGTTTTCCCGAACTGATCGGAATTGAAGGACTCCTGGAAGATATTATTGAAGAACGACAGCAAGATTGTCAGTTGAAATCAATTAGCAGAGTTCTCAAAGACGGATCTTATTTGTATCTAAATTTGTACATTTTTGGTTATAAGGGACAAGCCAATGCTGACAGATTGATTATTTTATGTGAAGATGTGACAGATAGCATTGGAGGTCAGCCAACCATCCTTCAGGCTGCCAAGAAAACAAGTATTAAAGGCGATAAGTTAGCTGCGGCTGGCGATTATATTGACAAAATTATTAATTCCCTAGGGGATGTTTTGTTCGTAACCGGAACATCGGGCCAAATCAAAAAAGTGAATCAAGCTGCACAGCAATTATTTGGGTATACCGAATCGGAATTAATCGGTCAATCCATATCCCTGATTACGGCAGAGGAGGAATTGTTACGCAAAGTCAGCCAGCTACCTCCTGCACTTAAAAGCCAATATTGGCCTCAAGTAAAAGTAGCTTGCCAAACGAAAATAGGTTTAAAGCTGATTGTTGCATTTTCATGCTCTACTTTCGAGACAAGCATAGGAAGCCCAGATGCAGATAGCGAGGTTATACAAGATTTTGTTTATATCGGCAAAGACATTACCAAGCAACAACGCATAAAAAAGTGTCAAGAAGCACAGTATGCTGTGACTCATATCCTGTCAGAATCGAGTTCTCTAGATAGCGCAACTCCGAAAATTTTGCAAGCTATTTGCCAAAGTTTTGGGTGGGATTTTGGCGAACTTTGGACGCCGACAGAGGCGGAGAAAGAAACTAGATTGGGTGAGGAAATAAAATCTGAAACAGATCCGCTTTGGTGCCTGCCGCTTTGCTGTCCGATCGAGGAAACTCCTAGTTGGCGGCGGGTGGCAGTTTGGCAGGCAGCGGAGGAAGTTAGGGAGTTTGCCGAAAACGATCGGCAGATTACTTTGGCTGCGGGTGAGGGTTTGCCGGGAGCGGTTTCCAGAAGCGGTTCTACGCAGTGGATTACTGATCTTGTGGGCGATCCCACTTTCGTGCGATCGCGCTTGGCAGAGGAAGCGGGACTGCGATCCGGATTCGGTTTCCCCATTCACGCTAGGAGCCAAGTTGTAGGAGTAATGACTTTTTTTTGCCGCGAAGAACTGCCACCGGATCAAGATTTACTTCAGATCATAGCTGTGGTAAGTTCTCAATTAGGAGAATTTGTTAAGCGCAAATATGCAGAGCAAGAATTGCAAGAAGCTGAAGCTTCAATCCGATTTTTGTACGAACAAGAAAAACGCCAAAGTGAAGAATTAGCTCGGCAAAATTTAGCTTTAGAACAAGCCAAATTAGAATTACAAGCAGCTAACATGGAATTGCAGCGGCTCGCTTCGGTGGATGGATTGACTCAAATTCCCAACCGTCGCTGTTTTGACAAAAAATTGGAGTTAGAATGGCAGTTGATGGAGCGAGAAAAAGAGTCGCTATCTTTAATTTTGTGCGATATCGATTTTTTCAAACTTTACAACGATCGTTACGGGCATCAAGGAGGCGACGAATGTTTAAAACAAGTAGCCGAGATTTTAGCTAGCAACGCTCAGCGGGCAGGAGATTTAGCCGCCCGCTACGGTGGCGAAGAATTTGCGGTAATTTTGTCGCGAACTGATGTGCAAGGAGCAAAGCAGGTAGCTGAAGCAATTCGCAGGGATTTGAAAGCAGCGGCAATTGTTCATGCTGCTTCCAAGGTAAGTGAGTTTATAACTCTCAGTATGGGGATCGCTACTACTGTACCTGCTGCTGGTTCATCGATCGAGGAGTTGATTGGACAAGCCGATCGAGCGCTGTATCGAGCTAAACTAGAAGGACGCGATCGTATAGTTGCCCTAGACTTGAAAATAGAATTTCAGGGCCCAAAAGGAGTATGTTCTGATGATTGTGAGAGAAGCTAACATCGCTGACGCACCTGCAATCGCACGGGTGAATCTAGATACTTGGCGGACAGCTTACCGACAAATCATACCAGCAGATTATCTCGCACAGTTATCCTATGAAAAGCGAGAAAGCAATTGGCAAGAAATCCTCGTAAACGCAGAAAAAAGTAAAAGTTTTGTGTACGTTGCTGAGAATGACGCGGGACAAATTGTGGGTTTTGCTGCGGGTGGTTGCGAGCGAACGGGCAAATATGTTTATCAAGGAGAATTATTTGCCATCTATATTTTGGAGGAATATCAGCGTCAAGGAATCGGACGGCAACTCGTCAGAACAGTTGCCACAAAATTGGCAGAATTAAGTTTTAACTCGATGCTAGTTTGGGTACTAGGAGACAATTCAGCCTATAGGTTTTATGAATTCTTAGGAGGTGAAAAAGTAGACGAAAAGCAAACAAGTAGAGCAGGAGTTGCACTCAAAGAAATTGCCTACGGATGGAAAGATATCGCAGTGCTGATTAACACGCCGATATGACCGAAAAAGTGGATGTTTTGTCAATCATCTATTAAACTTCCCCTCTTCATTTGTTCGCGTTCAATTGCCTCAAACAAAGCTCTAAAATTCCCCGCCCCAAAACCTCCAGCTTGCACCTGTTTGCCGTTAACTAAACTAACTCGGCGCTCAATAATCTCGAAAAAGAAAGTCGGTTCTGAAAAAATTGGCTGGGTAAATATTTGCAGCAGCATCGCTGCGGGAGTATCTTCTTGCCAATCTGCCAAAACTTGACAAGCTGCAATTGCTTGCCAATCTGCCGGCAAATAGTTTTGCCGCTGCTGCAATTCCGAGTAGTATGTTGGAGGAACGGGCAGAAAAGGCAAACCGCACGATCGCAAATCCGCAACAACCCCCACAATATTATTAGTTTGCAAAGCCATGTGCTGAATTCCCGGCCCCCGATTGGCGCTCAAAAACTCTTGAATTTGAGAATTAGCTGATGCCGGTTCATTAATCGGGAATTGCACCCCACCTTCAGCGTGCACCATAACTTGGCTCCGCAAAGCCGATTTCTCAGTCTGAATGTCAAAATTTTGCTGCGGTTGAAAACCTAATATTTTTTGATACCAACTCACAGCACTTGACAAATCGCCCGATTCCACATTTAACACTACATGGTCAATCCGGGTAAACAACGGCAGCTTATCCGCAGCCGATAGCAGTGAATGGCTGCCAATGCGCTCCACGAGAGTATGGGTTAAATCTCCCCAGCCCGCGATTTTGGCCCGCTTAAAATAGCCTGCTGCGTTTAGGTCTTCTTGAATCGGTTCCAGGATTTTAGCGCCTTCAGCCGCCGCTCTAGCTATCGCTAATTCGATATTTTTTACCCGAAAGCCTACATCGGCAATCCCTGGAGGATGAAACTTCAACCAACTAGCAGCGGGACTAGCGGGTGTCAGGGGCGAAGATAAAACAAAACATACATTGCCACTGCTGACAACTTCAGTGTGAGTGTGGCTGTTGGCATAACCTGCTATGAATTGAAAGCCTAACTGGCTGACAAACCAGTCGCGGGATACTTTAGCGTTTTCAACGTAAAATTGAATGCGATCGAACTCCATAATCAATAATTGAAAATGGAAACTGAAAAATGGAAAATCTGCTGATTTTCCAGGCGAAACTGCAAAGGAGGGACTGAGTAAGGGATATTTTTCATACTTTTTATTGCGCGCCCACTTAATAATAACCTAAAGATTGAATCTCTTAGCTCCCTCTGAAGGCAGAAATAAGCCGGCACTTAAAAGAAACCCCCTGTCTGCGATAATTTAGGTTTGACCGCTAGGCCTTCGCCAATAGGACTAAGGCAAAAAAATGGTTTGATGCGCTACTTATAGGGTAAGGTGCGTGAGCTCGTGCACCCTACATAATTAAGTGCTGTACAATTTCTCAAACCTAAAAAAATCATAATTTTTCTTGCCTTCAGCTTCTGCTGCCTTCTGCCTTCAAATCACTCCTCAATAGCTAAAAGAACAAATGACTTTCCGGCTGAATATTAATCTCCATCGGCACAGCTTGCGGGTCAGCCGAAAGAGCAAACATAATCGCATTGGCGGCAGTTTCGGTAGTCAGCATTTTTGACCGGTCTACCTTCAAACTCACATTATCCCAAAACGGAGAATCCACCCCGCCAAAATAGAATAGCGTAAACTTAATGCCGTAGCGTCGCAGCTCATCTGCCATGCACTTGCTGAAACCAACTACCCCAAACTTTGAAGCGCAATAAGCCGTTCCCATCGCCATCGAATGCTTGCCCAAAATCCCGATGACATTGCAAATGTGGCCGGATTTGCGCTCTTTCATCACATTCGCGGCTGCTTGAGACGTATAAAAACTGCCTTTTAAGTTTAAGTCAAGCATTGCATCTAAATCAGCGGGTTCTAACTTGTTCCACTGCTTGAGAATTCCGGCACCGGCGGCATTTATGAGGGCATCAATTTGTCCAAAATGTTCCAGAGTTGTCTGCATCAACGTCTCGACTTGTGGCAAATCGGTGATATCTGTGGGCACGCACAGTACCTCTGTTGCCGAAAGTTCGCTAGCTAAAGCGTCTAATTTACTGCTGTCTCTGGCGGCGAGCACTAGCCTCGCACCCGCATCAGCGAGTTTGCGGGCCACGGCTGAACCGATGCCACCAGTCGCACCCACCACAACCACAACTTTGTCGTGCATATCCCTTTACATTTCTTTACGTCCAGATTGTATAATAACTCAAGTTGCTTGTAATGGGGATGCTTATATATTTGAATTTTTAATTAATTGAGGGAAACTTGCCAGCCTTTTTCGGCTTTTTTTAGCTGGAGAGAAGTGCAGGATTGCAAAAATTTAGTAAATTTTTTACCCAAATTAAAATCTTTAATTATTTGGGTAATTTGTTTGCCGTATTGTCGGTGAAATTCACTGCCAACATTGGAGAGAAATACAGAATTTTCAGGAGAGTTGTCGGTTAAGTCGCCAACGATTTTGACGAGAGCTCTTTCTAAGTCTTCGAGAGAATTAATATCGGTCAAAGTTGCAGGTGCTGGCTGGTGGTTATTCAGATTTTCTTGGTTAAGTATTGGCGGTGGGGGCGATAATCTTACTTCAAAAAGAGTGACATAAGTTTGAGAAGTTTCTGAGGGTTTGTGGAGGACAAAATCGGTGGGATATTTGACAAATATATCCCTGGTTTTAGTACCAAGCAAATGATGGGCAACAACTTGATTGAGGACTAAGCCGTAATTTTCCTTAAATAAAGCTGAAACTGTAGAAAGTTTTATCCACTGAGTTGAGGTACGCTTTTGCTCTTTTTTGATTAATTCTTTGAGCTGAATAACTAATTGTTCTAGGGGGGTTATTTCCGGTGTGGTTACTAGGGAATGGGTTTCCAATTGTCCGGTTTTGCTGTTTAAAACTAGGATTTTATCTATTTGTTTGCGGACTTGAAATACGGTTAGTCCGTGGGCTTGCAGTGTGTTGCTGAGGTGAGTGAGGGCGCGATCGGACGAACAGACAAAAATCTCCTTGGCTGTGGGATAATGTACGAAAATCGATGCCCCGACTGTAGCCATTTTTAAGTCGGCGCTGTCTTTGCCGGGGGGGACGTGAATTAGTTGATAGCCACGCTGGTGAAATTCGGCATCTTTTTTGCCCATGCTGCGCCAGTTGGCAAAGGCAACTTTGATTTGGATGGGATAGTGGCAAATTCCCTCTAAAAATTTTTCGGTTTCGATGGTGAGTTGCAAGTTTTCGACATCTAGCAGCAAGATAGCAATGCCGCTAGGAAGCGGGGCTGGTTGATTGGCTGTTGAAGTTGGAGGTTCTGACGAAACTGAGTTTTGTGATTTAGCTGGTGCTGTTTGAGATTGGGCTAGCTGCTGAATTTTGGCACATAATTTACTGAATTGAGGTGAATTAACGAATTCTGGAATCAGCAGAATTTGTAGGTATTTTTTCGCACTCAGCACCAGGGAATCTGTATCGCTGGCTACTGTGAAACTTTTTGTCAATTTTCCAATCAAAACTGACTGAAAATCAGGTTTGGCCCAGGGGGTTTTCCTGTATTTTTCAGTTATCCATTCGGGATGCTTTTCCTGAATGGTAATTAGGGTTTGAGCTATATAGCGACTGATGGCGCTGAATGCGAGAGATTCTTGAGTCGCAAGCTCGGAGGTTCGATCGGGCATGGCCCTCTACAATGCGGGATGCTGTTTCAATTTATCACAATTCTAGTTTTTCGCCGGGAGTCGGACGATCGCCCGCCAAATTAAACCGGCGACAATTAATGCCAATCCTGTCAGCCAAATTTGCCTCTCCACCCAAAAAGCCAGAAACAGACAATTCCCCAAACCCACCCAAGCCAACCATTGCGGATAAAGCCTTTCGGCGGGGGAAAGTTGCAGCGCCGCGAGGTTGGTGATAGCGTAGTAAATCAAAACGCTAAAAGCGCTAAATGACCAAGTGGTTTTGACATCGCCGACGAGGATTAAAAGTGCGATCGTAACTTCGACAACCACCACAGCCACGTAGGGAGTTGTCCCCGAAGGATTCAGCCGCGCCAAGACTCTGGGCATATCCAAGCGTCGCCCCATCGCCAGCCAGATGCGCGACAGCCCTAAAATTAAGTTCAGCAAGACTCCCAACATAGCGGTAATTGCGCCGACGGCTAGCAGTTGAGAAACTCCCGGAATTCGGAAACTGCGGGCGATGACTTCCAAGGGTGCAGTCGTGCCGCCTGGTTGTAAAGACAATTTATCGGCTCCCCCCGCGCCCGCGACAACTACTGCTACCCCGACGTAAAGCAGCATTGTCAGCACCAAAGTGAAAATTATGGCTTTGGGAATGGTTTCCCTCGGTTCCCGCACTTCCTCGCTCATTGTGGTGATGCGGGCGTAACCGCTATAAGCGACAAACATCAGGGCGGTGGCCTGGAAGATGGAGCCGATCGAGCTATCATTCTGTACGGTGGCCATTTCCCACCTTACCTCTGGCAAACCGACAGCAACAAACACCGCTAAGGATAGGAGTGTAACTGAGACTATGGCAGTATTGGCAATATTCGATCGCCTAATTCCCGTCAATACAATTAAAGTGATGGCGGCGAGGGCGACTAAAGCTGTTAGGATCAGGTAAGTGCGATCGGCTACACCAACTGCATTTAAAAAATACCCCGCAAAACCCAAAGCAGCAGTAGCCGCAGAAGCCGTTTTCGCCAACAAAAACATCCAGCCCGCTGTAAAACCCAGCCAAGGATTGAGATATTTGTAGCCATATTCATAAGTACCGCCGCTAACAGGATGATTTGCTGCTAATTGAGCGCTGTTAAGGCCATTGCACACAGCAACAAAAGCTGCAATAGCTACAGCCAAAATCACTCCCGGCCCAGCAACTTCCGCCGCAATGCCGATACTCACAAATACTCCGGTACCGAGGATTGAGCCCAGGCCCATGAGAGTTGCGCCGAAAACACCTAACTCTCGCTTCAGAAGTGGTGAAGACATTTTTGCAAAAAACCTTACAAAGTTTTCAAGACGATCGCAAATAGCACATTAGACATCTCCAATAATTCTTGTGGAACAGGCATCCTGCCTGTTCAAAACTGGCTTTTCTGGAGATGCCTATTTAAAAAAACAATTGTCGCTGCCGTTTCTAGTTTAAGCTTTTTCCCGATCAATTTTATAGTCATCAAAAGATTGGTTCAACAGTCCATTATCTCAGTTGGTGGGAAAAATTTAAACTGTTCATAATCTAAATTAATTCAAAATTTAAAGATCGACTGTTATCCTCCTATAGGATTCGCTGCTCATCATACTTAACGCACAGGATCAAATTATATGGCGCTCAATTTGATGAAATTTAAGCTTAACGGCTGGACAATAGCCGGTGCATCGGCATTTGTAGCTGCGGCGATCGGTATGTCAGTCCCAGCGATTCAGGCTCAAGGACAAAGAATAGTTAAAATCGACGGTTCCAGCACAGTCTACCCGATTACCGAAGCTGTCGCCGAAGAGTTCCAAAAAACCAACAGAGGCATACAAGTTACCGTGGGCGTCTCCGGTACGGGTGGGGGCTTCAAAAAATTCTGCCGCGGTGAAACTGACATTTCCAACGCTTCCCGACCGATTTTGAAAGCGGAGATACAAGCCTGCGCTCAAGCTGGGATTAGATATATAGAACTCCCCGTGGCTTATGACGCTCTGACAGTGGTGGTTAACAACCAAAATACCTGGGCGCAAAACTTGACAGTTGCCGAACTCAAGAAAATGTGGGAACCCGGAGCTCAGGGTAAAATCAATAACTGGAACCAAATTCGGGCAGGATTTCCCAACGCACCCCTGAAGCTTTTTGGTGCTGGTACGGCTTCTGGAACTTTTGACTATTTTACTGAAGCGATCGTCGGTAAATCTAAATCTAGCCGGGGCGACTACACTGCCAGCGAAGACGACAACGTGTTAGTCAACGGTGTTTCTCGCGACAAAAATGCCATAGGTTACTTTGGCTACGCTTATTACGAAGCAAATAAGGGCAAGCTCAAATCAGTGGCAATTAATGGTGGTAGAGGACCTGTATTGCCTTCTGCACAGACAGTGCAAAATGGCTCTTATCAACCGCTATCCCGTCCTCTGTTCATCTACGTTAATGCCAAGTCGGCAGATAAACCGGAAGTGAAGCAGTTTGTCGAATACTATATCAAGAACGGTGCTAAACTAGCGCGCGATGTCAAGTACGTAGCTCTACCTCCACAGGCTTATACAACTGCTATGGGTCATTTTACCAAGCGTCGTGTAGGCACTATTTTCGGTGGCGAAGAAGCTGTAGGTTTGACGATTGAGGAAATGTTGAAGCGCGAAGCCAGATAGCAAGTTTATCGGTATTTATTTAGTCAGCAGTCATTAGTTACTGGCGTAAATCCCGATCGTGGCGCTGCATTTACTTACAAAAATTATATCAATATTTCGGGGTGCCAATCCGAGAGTCACTACTAATGACTGATCGCTAATGACTAATAACCAATAACTCTTGATAACTAATGGCTCAAAAATCACTGAAATTATCCAAACAAGCCGCGTTTTCCCCAAAGCTAGTGAGGGATTTGCGCGAAGGTGCGATCGCTTTTTTGCTGTTCCTCGCAGCCTTTTCCTCAGTAGTAACTACTTTCGCTATTCTTTACATCCTAGTTTCGGAGTCCTTGGGTTTCTTCCAACAAGTTTCTTTGGTGGAATTTCTCACGAGTACAGAATGGACTCCCCTATTTTCCGAGCCTCGCTACGGGATTTTGCCCCTAGTTTCGGGTACTTTGGTAATTGCGGGAGTTTCAATGATGGTGGCAATTCCTATGGGTACAATCATTGCGATTTACCTGAGCGAATTTGCTGACAGTCGGGTGCGCGAGGTGATGAAGCCAGCGTTGGAATTGCTGGCGGGAGTTCCCACAGTAATCTACGGTTACTTTGCCTTCTTATTTGTGACCCCGATGTTGCAAATAGTGCTGCCGGATTTACCGGGATTCAATATGTTGAGTGCCGGATTGGTGGTGGGTATTATGATTGTACCCTTCATTAGTTCGATCGGCGAAGATGCAATGCGAGCTGTGCCAGTATATCTCAAGGAAGGCGCTTATGCAATGGGAGCAACACGATTTCAAACAGCAACGTCGGTAGTTTTTCCCGCTGCACTTTCGGGAATTTCTGCTTCTTACATTTTGGCAATTTCTCGCGCTGTGGGCCTTACAATGGTCCCCGCGATCGCCTCTGGTTTGCAGCCGAGTTATACCTGGAATCCAATGGAACCCGGTGCTACAATTGCTTCTTATATCGTGCAAGTTAGTCTCGGCGACTTGCCGCACGCCAGCTTAGAGTATCAAACAATTTTTGTGGCGGGGCTGACCCTAGTGTTGATGACTTTGATATTTAACATAATTGGGCATTTTCTGAGCAAGCGTTACAGGGAAATCTACTAATACTAAGTAAGGGTAATACCAATTTTTGGTGAGTTTCCATACAATCAGATCCCCCCTAACCCCCCTTAGTAAGGGGGGGACAACATTCTTCTCTCCGCCCTTAATAAGGGGGGATTCTTCTCAAAGTCAACCCCTACTCCCCTTATTAAGGGGGATTTAGGGGGAGCTAGCTATGTGAAACTACCCATTAAATTGGTATAAAAAGAAAGTTTTAAGGCTTGAGTTAACTAAACACAAGAATCAAAACTCCTCACCAATTACTAATCATCAATTGCCAATTACTAACTCCCAAAATATGGCCGTAAAAAATATACAGGAAATCCGAAAAATAATTGCAAAAGCTAAGCTGTGGGACAGCATTTTCGCTGCGATCGGCTTATTGTTGATGCTAGTAGGCGTGGTTGTCCTGTTAGCATTAATCATTGATTTGGCGATCGATGGTGTACCGCGTCTTTCCTGGCAATTCTTGACATCGTTCCCATCCCGTCGCGCGGAAGATGCAGGCGTACTGTCTGCTTGGGTAGGCTCGGCTTTAGTAATGTTAGTAACAGCTTTAGCCGCGGTTCCCTTGGGTATTGCGTCGGGTATTTACTTGGAAGAGTACGCCCGGAAAAATTGGGTTGCTGATTTTATCGAAATTAATGTCACTAATTTAGCAGGCGTTCCTTCAATTGTTTATGGACTTTTAGCTTTAGGTTTCTTTGTATATCAATTAAACTTGGGTCAGAGCATTCTCACTGCTGGTTTGACTTTAGCACTGCTGATTTTACCAGTAGTAATTGTTACTACTCGCGAGGCACTGAGGGCTATTCCTAATGAGATCAGGGAAGCTTCCTACGCCACAGGCGCTACCAAGTGGCAAACGATTTCGGATCACGTTTTGCCATACTCCGCTGGCAGTATTATGACAGGAGTAATTGTGGGGTTGTCAAGGGCGATCGGAGAAACAGCACCTCTAATTACAATTGGGGCTCTCACATTTATTGCCTTTTTGCCCGACTCTCCCCTGCAATCCGAATTTCCTTATGTTTCGTTTAAATGGCTGATGTCACCCTTCACAGTCATGCCCATGCAAATGTTCAACTGGGTATCCCGCCCGCAACCGGAATTTCAAAACAACGCTGCCGCAGCAGGCCTGATAATACTGGCGATGACTTTGGCAATGAATGGCTTGGCAATTTATCTCCGCTATATTTTCCGCAAAAACATCAAATGGTAAAAAAAATCACAACCAACTCTTCGTCTTCAACTACCGTTAAGGCAAAAGCTGAAGTCAGAAACCTGAATTTTTTCTACGGTTCAACTCAGGCACTGAAAAATATCAACCTAGTTGTTGATGATAAAAAAGTGACCGCGCTAATTGGCCCGTCTGGCTGTGGCAAAACTACGCTGCTGCGGTGTTTTAATAGGATGCACGACCTCTATCCCGGCAATCGTTACGAAGGGGAAATCTTGCTGGACTCCGATGAGATTAATATCCTCAGCCGCAAGGTAGATCCCATCGAAGTTCGGATGCGGATTAGCATGGTATTTCAAAAGCCAAATCCTTTCCCGAAGTCAGTCTATGAAAATGTAGTCTACGGGTTGCGGGTGCGGGGTCAAACGAAGCGCAGCGTCATGGATGAAAAAGTCGAAAAAGCTCTGCGGGGCGCGGCTTTGTGGAATGAAGTAAAAGACCGATTAAATGATTTGGCGTTTAATCTTTCGGGAGGCCAACAGCAGCGGTTGTGCATTGCTAGAGCTCTCGCAACGGAACCTGAGATAATTTTATTTGACGAACCAACTTCTGCCCTAGACCCGATCGCAACTTCCAGCATCGAAGCTTTAATTGCCGAATTGAAGGAACAAGTGACAATTCTAATTGTTACTCACAATATGCAGCAAGCCGCACGGGTTTCTGACTATACAGCTTTCATGTATTTAGGCGAAATGGTCGAGTTTAATCAAACTAAGACTATTTTTAACAGTCCTGCCAAGCAGCAAACGCAAGAATATGTAGAAGGTCGATTTGGATAATCAATGACTCAATTAAGGTGCGTTACAACTAGATATAACGCACCCTAATTTTTCAACTAATTACACTATCTATGCGGCTGTAAGTCCCCACATAATCAGAGGTCGTTTTATGTTGAGGACTCAGGAATATAGAAGGAGCTGAAGCATACTCTACAAGTTCGCCCACTCGCCTTCCTTCTTGAATCTTGATATTGAAAAAGGCAACAAGATCAGCAACTCTTGAAGCCTGCTGTAAATTGTGCGTGACTATAACAATTGTGTAATGCTTCTTCAGCCTGTTAATTAATTCTTCTATTCGTAAAGTTGAAATTGGATCGAGCGCTGAACATGGTTCATCCATCAAAATTACCTCTGGTTGCAGTGCCAAGGCTCTAGCAATGCAAAGTCGCTGCTGCTGGCCCCCTGATAAAGTCATAGCATTTTTATTCAGCCGGTCTTTTACTTCATCCCAAAGCGCTGCTTGACGGAGAGAATCTTCGACAAGCTCGTCAATATTTCCCCGATAGCCGTTGACGCGAAGTCCCAAAGCAATGTTCTCGTAAATCGATTTGGGAAATGGATTGGGTTTTTGAAATACCATACCGATGCGGCGGCGAATCTCTATGAGATTGAACTCTGTGATGTCTCGATCGTAAAAAGTAATTTTTCCGGTTATTTTAGCGCCTTTAACTAAGTCGTTGATGCGGTTAAAACAGCGCAGCAGAGTCGTTTTTCCGCAGCTAGAAGGGCCGATAAATCCTGTAACTTGATTTTTGTAAATTTCCATATTGATTCCTTGTATGGCTAAAGTGTCATTGTAGGATACGGATAGTTGCTGGACGCGCAAAATAGCTTCTAGAGGTGTTGGCAATTCAAAATCTGTTTGCATAGGTACAAAGAAACTGGGTATTGGCGATTGGGAATTGCAGATAGGGGGGTGTAAGGAAGAACCAATAATTTATCCATTACACTCCTAATCCTGGATTTTTAAGTTTACAGGTGCGAAATTTAATTGCTAGTTGAGTGAGGCTTGCTAATTGCTCTTTGATGCTTTAAGCTTTTTTTTTGCTACAGCTATCTCGCAATATTATAGCCGAAATATTCATCACAAATAGAATGCCAATTAGCAAGATAATTGCTGCTGCTGCATTTTGTTGGAAATCGGCTTGACTTCGAGAAACCCAGTTAAATATTTGAACTGGTAAAGCGGTAAAAGGACTGCGTAACCCCTCCAGAGATAAAGCGGGCGTAAAGGTAATAAAAGCCGATGCACCTACCGCAATTAGCGGGGCTGTTTCGCCAATTGCGCGGGAAAGGGATAAAGAAATTCCCGTTAAAATACCGGGCATTGCAGATGGCAGGACTAGATGCCACAAAACCTGCCACCGAGTCATTCCTGTAGCGGTGCCTCCTTCGCGCAAGCTATGGGAAACGGCGCGCAGTGCTGAACGAGTAGCTATAATTATTGTGGGTAAAGCGATTACTGATAGGGTGAGGGATGCAGAAAGTAAACTGTACTTGCCAGTTAAAAATCCTAATCCGTGAACAAATACTCCCAGCCCTAGCAAGCCATAAATAATAGAGGGCATTGCTGCTAAATTTGCAATGTTAATTTCGAGGAATTCGCTAAATAGATTATTGGGGACATATTCTTCGAGATAAATGGCTGCTCCTACTCCAATGGGAGTAGCGAAAATGGCAGTTAATACCAGCAAGCAAAAAGTTCCCGCTAAGGCTACGTAAATTCCTGCTTCTTCGGGGTTTCTGGAAGCAAATGACGTGATAAATTGCCAGTTAAGACGCGAGAGACCATCTTGAGAAACATCAAATAATAAAAGCCCTAGAACAATTATTAAAACTAAAGGTGG
This sequence comes from Microcoleus sp. B4-C2, assembly GCF_036705265.1. NCBI lineage: Bacteria > Bacillati > Cyanobacteriota > Cyanophyceae > Oscillatoriales > Microcoleaceae > Microcoleus > Microcoleus sp. B4-C2. The sequence goes on along the minus strand of NZ_JAUBUB010000016.1, from coordinate 10,541 downwards.
AATAGCTGTGAGAATTATGAATATTCGATCGAGGAAGTGACGTTTGGTGAAATCAGGCTGAAAAATGTGAGAAAATTTTGGTATTTTTTGAGGCGAGTATTGATCGATATCTGACCGAGAATTAATAGCTAAACTTGCTTGATTTACCTCCGGGCTGCAAATTGGGAGTTCTAACATTAAATTGCGGTGGCGCCGGACAAGCAAGTGACTCAGTGTGTTGAGGATCGAGGTCATCAAAAATATGACAGTCCCTACTGTAAAAATAGTGTGAAATTCTAGAGAACTTATAGGTACATCCCCCAAACTTACTTGAATGATAAAAGAAGTCATTGTCGATACTGCTTCTAGCGGATTCAGAGTCAACTGGGGATTTTGTCCTGCTGCAATGGAGGCGATTAGGGTTTCTCCCAAACAGCGAGAAGCTGCTAATGTAAAGGAGGCAATGATGCCGGGGAATGCGACTGGTAAAATTATTTTAGTAATAATTTCGGGTTTAGTAAAACCTAAAGCATAAGCTGCTTCTTGTAATCTTTTTGGTACATTTTGAATAGCGTCTTCACTCAGAGAAGATACAATAGGTGCAATCATTATGCCAGTGACTAAACCTGCGCTTAAAGGGCTAAACCCGGCTAGATTGGGGATAAGTTTTTGCAGCAGCGGGGTGACAAATAACAGAGCAAAATAGCCATAGACTACAGTGGGGATGCCCGATAGAGTTTCTATAAATGGTTTGAGCAGATAACGCACTGTATGGGGAGCGTATTCACTGAGGTAGATGGCTGTGAGCAAGCCAATAGGCACGGCAACAGTCATGGCGATCGCCGTTGTCAACAATGTGCCGCTGGCAAGTACCATAATGCCAAAGGTTTTATTGGGAAACAGCGGCGTCCACTGCGTATCTGTCAAAAATCTCCACAAAGGTACTTCTTGGAAGAAAATAGCTGTTTCATAAATCAGGACTGTAATAATTCCTAGGGTGATGAATGCGGGAATACACCCAAGTATTCCCAATAGAGCGTGTAAAGCATACTCTTTCCACATAGCTGAGGTTAAATTGCGCTGCCAAAGCTTAGACTCAGGGGGTGGCAGATGCGAAGGGGCAGTTTTCATTTAAACCTGGGCTTTTGATTGTTGGCGATCGAGAGTGTATTGATAGTTTAAAAATAATTAAATTTTCGTGCTAGTTAGTGAGGGATTAATTATTATTCAGTAATTGAGTCGCTGGCATCGGACTCAAAAATTTAGGTGGGAAAACTAATAACTAATAATTGCTACTAGAGGATTATTTTAAATAACTCATGCCTATGATAACTTATCATAATTTCTGAGCAAAAATGGTTAAAAATAGGTAAGTAATTCGATAAATTAGGGTTAAAGTATTGCACTGGTTGAAAGAAAAGTTAGCCGCCCGGTAAAACCTGAAAGACGAAAACTTGTCTGTTTGACTTCAATCTTGAATACGATCGCCCGGGAGTTGGAGAAGCGTTTTTTGTCGATCGCCCCCACCCCTTACCTGTCTCGCCTCATAATAGTAAAGGAAACTTAACATTTATTTAAACACAATGGCTAGAGACTTGCGGGGATTCCTAAAACTACTCGAAGAACGGGGACAACTGCGCCGGATCAGCGCCTTAGTCGATTCCGACCTCGAAATTGCCGAAATTTCCAACCAAATGCTGCAAAAAGGCGGCCCTGGATTGCTGTTTGAAAACGTCAAAGGGGCCGAATTCCCCGTCGCCATTAACCTGTTGGGTACGGAAGAGCGCGTTTGCTGGGCGATGAACATGGAAAAGCCGATCGAACTAGAAGAGCTCGGCAAAAAACTGGGAATGCTGCAACAGCCAAAACCGCCGAAAAAGATTTCCCAAGCGATAGAATTCGGCAAAGTGCTGTTTGACGTAGTGAAAGCCAAACCGGGCCGCGACTTTTTCCCAGCTTGTCAGCAAGTGGTATTTGAGGGAGAAGGGCTGGATTTGAACAAAATCCCGATGATTCGCCCTTATCCGGGAGATGCGGGCAAAATTATCACCCTGGGTTTGGTAATTACCAAAGATTGCGAAACGGGCACGCCGAATGTGGGGGTTTATCGGTTGCAGTTGCAGTCAAAAAACACGATGACTGTACACTGGTTATCGGTACGGGGCGGCGCGCGGCACTTGCGGAAAGCGGCGCAGGCTGGTAAAAAGTTGGAAGTTGCGATCGCCCTTGGAGTCGATCCCCTGATTATTCTCGCCGCAGCAACGCCAATTCCTGTAGATTTATCGGAATGGTTATTTGCCGGACTTTACGGCGGTTCCGGCGTGCAATTGGCCAAGTGCAAAACCGTAGATTTGGAAGTACCGGCGGACTCGGAAATCGTGTTAGAAGGAACGATTACGCCGGGGGAAGTTCTGCCCGACGGGCCCTTCGGCGATCACATGGGTTATTACGGCGGCGTGGAAGATTCGCCGTTGGTTCGATTCAACTGCATGACGCACCGCAAAGACCCGATTTATCTGACTACATTTAGCGGGCGGCCGCCGAAAGAAGAAGCAATGATGGCGATCGCGCTTAACCGTATTTATACGCCTATTTTGCGGCAGCAAGTATCGGAAATTGTCGATTTCTTCTTACCGATGGAAGCCCTGAGTTATAAAGCGGCAATTATCTCGATTGATAAAGCATATCCCGGTCAAGCGCGCAGGGCTGCTTTAGCATTTTGGAGTGCATTACCGCAGTTTACTTACACTAAGTTTGTGATTGTTGTCGATAAAAGTATCAACATTCGCGACCCGCGTCAAGTAGTTTGGGCAATTAGTTCTAAAGTCGATCCGGTTCGGGATGTATTTATTCTGCCGAATACGCCTTTTGATACGTTAGATTTTGCCAGTGAAAAGATTGGTTTGGGAGGCAGAATGGGGATTGATGCTACTACGAAGATGCCGCCGGAAACCGATCACGAATGGGGGGAAGTTTTGGAATCAGATCCGGATGTGGCGGCGATGGTAGAAAGGCGTTGGGCTGAGTATGGTTTAGCCGATTTGAATTTGGGAGAAGTCGATCCAAATTTGTTTGGATATGAGATGAAGTAGGGAGTTAGGCATTGCCCATTAGTGTCAATTTAAGCTGTCAGCCCACCAAGTCCGTTAGTCATCCCGCGAGTCCGCCAGGGAATGAATTCCCTGTCTAATAGCTAAAGTCCTCTGAAAGAGGACTGAAGAACTCATTAGTCCTCTTTGAGAGGACTTTCGCTTTGAGGCAGGGGTTTCAACCCTTGCCGGACTATGAGTTTTACCTTAAGTTGACACCAATGGGCATTTCCTTGTTATCAATACCAAAGAAGAAGAGAGGTGGAAAGAATGATGCAAAATCTTGATATCAATCAAACAATTGGTGCTTGGTCATCCATTGCTAAAATGGTTTTTGTCCCTCACACCGAACAGGAATACGAGCGTTTAGTCGAACTACTGGATAGCCTTATTGATCGAGTGGGCGAGGATGAAAGCCACCCCCTTGCTTCGATGATGGACGTTATTGGTGTCTTAATCGAAAACTATGAAGCTGAACATATTCCTGAGTTAAAAGAGGTTGTGTAACTCACTATTTCACATTGCGGGGGTGATTTGATTTAGCAGCAAAACTGCGTAAGTTATATTATATTCTAAAGTTTGTGCCACAATTGAGGAACGATCGATTAATCCCACTGACGAACAAGCCCAAGCCTGTCTGCGCGTCTGCCAGATGTTCTCTAGCTACTACCGAGATATTCAACTATTCCGTTTTAATGCTCAAACCACAGAAGTGTATATTTTCGTAAGTGATGAGCTGCAAGTAATCGTATCTAGTAATGGACTTTGGAGGTTTTTGGATGAAACCGAACTTTGATGAAATGAGCAGATCCGAATTAAAAGCTTACGTGCTATCGCATCGGCATGATGATGAAGCGATTCGGATATTTTTTGGTCGCCGTAATCCCCCAGATTCAAAAGCGACATGGTACGGGCCGATGTGTACTCCTGAAGGTGTACCCATTGCCGAAAATATTCGCATCGCTGAGGAAGCAATTAAGCAAAGAGTTGAAATCGATCGCGAAAAACAAAAACCAATAAAAAAAGCACAGGAGGATCGATTACGCCAAACATTAGAACGGGAAATTGAGGCAAAACTTCGATCGCAAATTGAATTAGAAGTCGAACAGAAGTTGCAGGAAAACTTAGAAAAAGAAATTGAGGCTCTGATAAGTGCGATCGCCCAATTTTTAGCGTCAACCACCAGCTTACCATCAAGACTGGCAGGGTCGATCGCACTTTTTGCAATGAAGCAAGGAATTGAAGATTTTGGCGATTTTTAGAATGGGCGATCGAATTGAGTGCGATCGGGACTTATGCACTTCCTCAGAGAAACCGGGTTTTTTGCCTTATCTGCGGGCTGTAACGAAGTATTCTGGAAAAAACCCGGTTTCTGGGCCCCATGCGTAAGTTTTGTAGGAAATTGGCAACAATCGCTCTAGCAGCAACAGCTACTCCGTCTCCCGAAGTCGCTTAAGCATTGCTTGCGTTGTTGGATGCTGGGAAAGTTGCGAGTCTTGACCAGTTGATATGACCTGCTGGAGAAAATTAATGAAATTGCTCCAAACTTTTTGGGTGTTGGGATGATTCTCTCCTAATCGGCTCAAAAAGATTTCTAACCCTCGCAGATAAAGCGGTTCCGCCTCCGGGTAGCGTCCCATTGCATGGTACAGATTTGCCAGATTGTTCAAACTCATAACCGTATCGGGATGGTCGGCTCCGAGCTGCTGCTCGTAAATAGAGAGCGATCGTACTAACAAAGGTTCCGCCTCCGCGTAGCGTCTCATTGCACGGTATAGCTCTGCCAGATTGCTCAAACTCTGAGCCGTATGGGGATGGTCAGTTCCTAGCTGCTGCTCCCAGATGGCGAGAGATCGCACTAATAAGGGTTCCGCCTCCGCGTAGCGTCTCATTGCACGGTACAGCAACGCCAGATTGTTCAAACTAATTGCCGTGTGGGGATGGTCGGCTCCGAGCTGCTGCTCTATGATGGCTAGCGATCGCACTAATAAGGGTTCCGCCTCCGAGTAGCGTCTCATTGCACGGTATAGCTCTGCCAGATTGTTCAAAGTCGGAGCCGTATTGGGATGGTCGGCTCCTGGCTGCTGCTGGTAAATCGAGAGCGATCGCACATACAAGGGTTCCGCTTCCGCGTAGCGACCCATTGCATAGTACAGCGCTGCCAGATTGTTCAAACTCAATGCCGTCTGGGGATGGTCAGGTCCGAGCAGTTGCTCCCAGATCGAGAGCGCTCGCACTAACAAGGGTTCCGCCTCCGGGTAGCGTCCCATTGCCCGGTATAGGTCTGCCAGATTGTTCAAACTCGTTGCCGTAGCCGGATGGTCGGCTCCGCAGCGTTGCTGTGTCATCTGGAGGCAAGCTTTGAACCACTTTTCTGCCTCTACCCAAGAACTCTGTCCCTGAGCAACCCACCCTAAGCTCGTGAAAGACCACACAGCATCACTATCTTCCAGCAAATGCGACCATTGCTCCGCCACCACATCCAAATGGGGCAGCGCCTCCTTCACCCGTTCCTGCACCTCCAGCGTCACCGGATACGAAATCGTCTTCGCCACCGCTATCAGCGCCACTGCAAAGTTGCTCCGCAAAATCTCAGCATCGGCGTGTCCCTGCAATTTTGCCGCAAAAAACTCCCGAATCAAAGCATGAAGTTGATAGCGTGGCTGCACCAACCCAGATTGAGCCGAATCTGAGGTTTCATCCTCCACCAGCGACAGCAAACTCTGTTCCAGCAGTTCGTAATCCCGACAATCCTCCAACTCCTCCTCATCCCAATCCGGCAAACAGTCGGCTACCAACTCCCAAGGAATCGGAGCCTGAGCAAACACGCTCAGCAGACACCCCAGCGTCCGCGCCGGAGATTTCAACTCCGCCCAACTCAACTCAAAAGCTGCCGCCACTCCGCGCCTAGCCGTCATCCCAGCTTCCGCCTCCTGCAATGCCCGCGCTTCCAATCGCTGACTCTGCAACCGTTGCAGCATTTCTGCCAAAGACAGCGCCCGCTTGCGCCGCAGATAGCGCCCTACCAGTTCGATGCCCAAAGGCAAATAATCCAACCACTGACAAAGCGCTTGAGCATCCTCAAGCTGGGCATCAATCCGTCCCAGCCCGTTTCCCGGCAAATCCCCAGCCGTCAGTCGCAGCAAGTTTAGCGCCGCCTCTGGTTTCAACACTTTTAACGGCAAACACCCCACAGGCGACGGCACAATTTGTCGCGCTGTCAGCAACACCTTAAAGCGGGGATTTCTAGGCAGCAACGGCTGCACCGCCCGGTAATCATTGACATCATCCAATACCAGCAGAGCATTCCCAGAGGTTTGTTTTGCCCACTCTTCGTAGCAAAACTGCAACCGTTCCTCCAGATTGTCGAGAGTATCCGGCGGCTGAATTCCCATTCGCAGCGCTTTTTGCAACACCTGTGGCGCTAAATCGTTGTCCCGGACAAACAGCCACCAAATCCCCGCTGGATAGGTGTTGCAGTCGCGGTGAAATGTTGCATACTGCCATGCCAATTCTGTCTTGCCGATGCCGCCCATTCCCGACGCAGCGGCAATGGCAACGCGGCTTCCATCCTGCAACAATCCGTGCAACTGCTGCATTTCCTCATCCCGTCCGACAAAGTTTTTGGAACCGAGTTCGGAGGGAATATCGTATAGTTGGTAAAAACTTGTGAAACCTGGATTGGGTGTTTTTCGCTCCAGGTCTAGGACTTTTTTGCTAATACCTTAACCAATTTCCAAAACGTTGGAAAATACCGCTGTAAAAGATTCTCTGTATCCAATTCAGCCTCGTAGGAAATTCCCACAAACGGCGGAATGCTTGAGATTACGCCTTTAAGTTTCGCGGCCGCTGTCTGTCCCGGTTGGTTCAGCCTATCCCGAATCTCCTGCAAAATCTGAACTACCTCATCGGGATACTGCGGCTGCACTTCAATTTGCCCAACTCCTTCGACAATCTCGGCAACAATACTCTCAGCTTCCTGTTCGGGAATTTCCACCGTTTTCGTTTGCTGAGCGAGAACCTGCAAATACTCCTTCTCGTACTCGCGGATTTTCGGCTTAATTTGTTCTTCCAACCGCTGCTCAGCTTGGATTTTTGGTAGTCCTGTTGTCAGGATAGCTTCTTCCTCTAAAGCGTGTTGCTGGTCTCGCAGAGATTTCAGGTTTTTTTCAAGTTGAGACAGACGATCGCTCGGCATTGATAGAACTCCGGCAGAATAAACAACTCCTGACTTTAGTCTACAGCCGGAAAATTCCAATATACGTAAGTATCGTGCAAAAAGTGCTAACGCAAGAGCCGTCGTTTACGCACAATCAGTTTACTGTTCCAAAATCTCGACTAAATCTTCGATCGCAATATCGAACGCACGAGCCATCTTGTCCAAAGCCGTGTAGTCAACAGTTGCCATACCTGGAGAACTGGCATAGGTGGCGATCGTAGTGTATGGAATACCCGTTCTGTTGGAGACTTCCCTAAGAGTCCAACCCTTCTCTTGAGCAAGTTCTCGAACTCGCAGTCTAATTCGTCCCATTCCGCCCTTGACAATTACGACTACTCGTAATTTAATGAATATACAATTAATAGCGATCGCCCTCGGACCTGAGAAATCTAGAGCGATCGCCTTTCATTCACCACCCACAAAAGTGGGAAGGATTTTCCTATGATACCAAAACAACCGACATATCGCGATCGACTTCAACCTTGGTGCATAATTCGCCACCTCCCCAACTGTCAGCGCTTAACAGTCGCCCGTTTCAGCCGCCGCCCCGATGCCGAATCTTACCTAAATGCACTGCGCCGCTTAATGCCCGCAGTCCCGCATACAATTGTTTTCGTAAATGCGCTGTCTGTCTTAGATGAAAATAGCGTTCCAATTGAAACACAATTGCCGATCGAAGTTTAACCGTTAACAAGTGCGATCGCCATTCCACGAATAGGAATTATTCTATTTTACCGGAAGTGCGATCGCCCCTAATTTTCCCAAAACAACATTGCTAAACTATAAATAGAGTTGAGTCAAGGAGTCACATCAATGCCATCTCCCTTTCCTGGTATGGACCCGTATTTAGAGCATCCTGACTTTTGGCCTGGGATACATAACTTGCTGATTAGTGAAATTGCCAGATTTTTATCTCCCCAACTGCGGCCTAAATATCGAGTCGCGGTAGAAATGCGAATGTATGAAACCAGCGGGGAAAGTTCTGTGAGTGTTGGTATTCCAGATATAACGGTACAGCCTTTGGCAAACGCCAGCAGTCCTTCAATGCCGAATATGGCTGTTTTATTACCCCCAACACAACCAGTGACTGTGACAATTCCTGTTCCTGAGATTATCAAAGAAGCTTATTTAGAAATTAAACAGGTGGAAACCCGAGAAGTAATAACAGCGATTGAAATTCTTTCACCCACTAATAAGCGTTCTGGTAAAGGACGGCAGATGTATGAAGAAAAACGCCAACAGATACTAAGTACCCGCACTCATTTAATTGAAATTGATTTACTGCGAAATGGGGAACCCATGCCAATTGTTGGCAATAACATTGAGAGTCACTATCGCATTTTGGTGTGTCGCGGCAACCGCCGTCCTCGCGGTGATTTATATGCTTTTAATATTCAGAATGTAATTCCTTCTTTCCCGTTGCCTTTGCTTTCAGAAGATCCTGAGCCTGTTGTTGATTTGGAAATGCTGTTCAATGGAATATATGATATTGCAGGTTACGATATGGAGATAGATTATAATAGGCAATCAGTACCGCCCCTCTCGGAAACAGATGCAGCTTGGGCAGATGCTTTGTTGCGCGATCGAGGATTGCGAGATTAATTTGGGCTGGAGCCAAAATCTGGTTAAATACCCTATTTATTTCTTAGTCTGCGGAGGCAGAGTTCGTTTGACTTGCAAAGCGGTTTCCCTCGCAGAATGACTTAATTCTCAAATTGCTTGACAGCTAAACATCTTGGCTTTGCATCAACCGCTGCTTCAAACGCGCCGGATCTCCCCGATCGACAACTTGGCCCTTTTCCAACAAAAAAGCCCCATCGCAGTAATTCAACTCATCCAAACGGTGAGTCACCCACAAAGCCGTAATCCCGCGATTTTTCACCAACCGCTGCACCGCCGCCACCAAATCCAACTGAGAATCAGGATCTAACAAAGCCGTCGGTTCGTCCAACAGCAGAATTTCGCAGTGACGGGCGATCGCCCCAGCAAGAGCAATTCGCTGCTTCTGGCCTCCACTCAAAGCATAAATCGGTCGCCGCTGCAAATCCAGCAAATTCACAGCCTCCAAAGCCTCCGCCACCCTCTCCCGCACCTGAACGTTAGAAAGCTTTTCCTCCACCAAACCAAAAGCCACATCCGCACCCACCGTCGGCATCACCAATTGGTGATCCGGATTTTGGAACACAAAACCCACTCGCCCACTCAGGTCAATTTCCCCCGACTGGGGGTGCAGCAGCCCAGCCATCAGCCTCAACAGCGTAGACTTGCCGCTGCCGTTAGTGCCCAAAAGCATCCAAAACTCGCCCTTGGGTACATCCAGAGAGCAACCTTGCAACACTCGATCGCCCGACGGCCAGCAAAAACCCAAATCCCGCACAGCAACGGCTGACTGGCTCATATCGGCACCAACACCCCCAGCCCTCATTCTGCTGTCATCGAGACAAAACCAGGGGATCTGCCTGTAGATGACGCCCCCGATTTCTGAGAAACCACCACCCCAGAAATCTCGCTGCTGAGCACAGCCACCTTTTTCTCAGGATTTTTCTCGCAGGTGAGTTCCAAAATTTGCGGTTGGGAGTTGCGAATCGCCGCCAGCACCTGCTGGTAAACAGTCTCAGCGTCCTCCTCCAACTTCCGCTGCACCGACAGCGAGACGGGCGTATTTTTCACAATGATGTCAATGCTGAACATATAGTCTTAAAAACCTAAGTTTGGAGCTCTCTCCTCAGTATATATATAGGAATTACCCACGGAAACCCAGTTTCTTAGAAAAATCAGAGGTTGAGGCCGATATATCTACCAAGCCACGGGGCTTCTGACGCAAAGCGCAGAGACTCCTATATATTAGAAGTTCCCAAATGCAGGGCAAAGACTTCGGGGACTTCGAGGGCTTCGGGGACTTCGGCGACTTACGACAAGTCAAGAGCCAAAAGTTTTTTAAGAAATACTTGCTCTTGTAAAGAATTACCTCTATAATCGTCAATACGGTAAAGAAAAGTAAAGTCTGTTCATAATCCAACTCGTTTTCTGCTAAGCAGAGGCAACAGTTGGAGACTAATGACTAGAGACAGATCCGCTGTAATTATATCCATTTGGAGATTTCCGTAAATGACAATCGCAGTCGGACGCGCCCAGACCGAAAGAGGCATCTTTGATGTCCTCGACGACTGGCTCAAACGCGATCGCTTCGTCTTCGTAGGCTGGTCTGGCATCCTGCTATTCCCCTGCGCCTACCTAGCCATCGGTGGCTGGTT